>NZ_JAAXOY010000700.1 GCF_012396155.1 Cellulomonas septica
GTCCCGGTGCAGGACGCGGTCGCCCCGCCGCCGGAGACGGTGGTCGCGCCCGTCCGGCTCCAGGTCCCCGACCTCGCGCTCGACATGCCGGTCGACGCCGTCGGCGTCGCGCCCGACGGGTCGATGGAGGTGCCGCCCGACGCGGACCGGGCGGGCTGGTACCGGTTCGGCCCCGGCCCGGCGTCGGCCGAGGGCACGACGCTCCTGGCCGGCCACGTCGACTCGCGGCTCAGCGGCATCGGACCGTTCGCGGACCTGCGCCGCCTGACCCCCGGGGCCCAGGTCCAGGTGACGACGAGCGACGGGTCCGTGCAGCCGTACGTCGTCGTCGACGTCACGAAGGTCCCCAAGGAGACCGCGCCGCTCGAGGACTGGTTCTCGCGCGAGGGGTCGCCCCGGCTGGTCCTCGTCACGTGCGGCGGCGCCTGGCAGGAGGACATCGGCCACTACGCGGACAACGTCGTGGTCACGGCGGAGCCCGGGTGATCCCTATGCTGGTCACACTGCCGCCGACGTCGACGTACCGCCCCGAGGAGCCGCCCGTGAGTGCACGCGAGCCGTCACCGGCGCGCGCGCCGGGCGAGGACCCGGACGGCGTCGACCAGCTCGGCCGCGACTTCGCCGCGGGGGACGAGCGCGCCATCCGCGAGGCGTACGTGCGGTGGTCGACGCTCGTGCACACGCTCGCGCTCCGCTCGCTCGGCACGACGGCCGAGGCCGAGGAGGTCACGCAGCAGGTCTTCGTGGACGCGTGGCGTGGTCGGCACCGGTTCGACCCGACGCGCGCCCGGCTGCCCGCGTGGCTCGTCGGCATCACCCGGCACGCGATCGCCGACGCGCACGAGCGCCGCACGCGCGACCGCAAGCTCGCGGACGCCGCGACCCCGCCGCCGACGACGGTGGCGTCCGCGGACGACCGCGTCGTCGACCGGCTCGTGATCGCCGACGAGCTCGACCGGCTCGGCGACCCGCAGCGCACGATCCTGCGGCTCGCCTTCTACGACGACCTCACGCACGACCAGATCGCCACCAGGCTGGACCTGCCGCTCGTCGTGCCGAGCCGCCCGGCCCGCAGGCCGACCTCCCACGGCTCGGGAAACGACGACGACGCGCGGAACTCGCACGACGACGACACGCACACGGCGATGCGCTCGCCCGCGAGCGGGTCGAGCCCGGCGCCGAGCAGCCAGACGTTGATCGTCGTGTCCATCGCCTCGTAGTAGACGGCGTTGTTGACGTGCCCGTACTGGTCGTTGTCGTTCCACCGGGTCGGGAACGGCGCGCGGTGCGGGTACGTCACGACGACGCCCCGGGTCGCAGCACGACGTCGAACGCGGCGCGGGCGCGCGCCGCGCTCGGGGTGTCGCCCGAGATGAGGTCGGCGTAGGTGAACGACTCGCTCACGCGCACGAGCACGAACGCGAGGTCGTTCGCGTCGATGGCCCGGTCGAACGGGTGCTCGCCGAGCTCGGCGAGCACGAGCACGCGCACCGTCGCGACGTAGCGCCGGTGGATCTCGCTCTCGTTGGTCGTGAGCAGCCGCAGGGCGCGGGCGGGCTCGCGGCGCAGGAACGCCCGGAAGTAGGGCGCGCGGATGAGGTCGGACGCGAAGCTCGTGAGCACGGCGGCGACGCGGTCCGGGCCGGAGCGGCCGGCGGCGGCGTCCTCGGCCTGCTGGAGCGTGGGGACGGCGAGCGACCACAGCACCTCGGACAGAAGCGCGTCGCGGTTGCCGACCCAGCGGAACAGCGAGGTCCGGTCGATGCCGAGCCGGCCGGCGAGGCGGCCCATGTCGACGCGCTCACCCTCGATGAACTG
>NZ_JAAXOY010000701.1 GCF_012396155.1 Cellulomonas septica
GCGCTCGGCGCCCCGTACGTGCCGACCGTCGGCCCGCTGCTGGACGACCCGGTGTGGCGCGCCGAGGTCTCCGCCGGTGACGGTGCGCACCCCGGGGCGGCGGGGTACGAGCGGCTCGCGGCCCTGGTCGGGCCGTCGTGGGACGCGCTGGTCGACGGCCTCACGTCCTGATCGCGCTCCCGGCCGGGCGCCGGAGCGCCCGTCGGGCGACGTCGGAGCGTCCGCCCGTCGGCGCCCGGTCCTCAGGACGGGCGCGTCGCCTTGCCGTCGAGCCACAGCGTGTCGGAGTCGTCGCGGTGCGTGCCCGACGTCCCGACGTGCTTCTGGCTGATCGACGGACCCTTCGTGATGACGTGCACCATCGCCATGCCGTGCCCGCGGCCGAGGCCGTGGTCGTCGGCGAGCCACGCGAGGATCTCCCCCGCCTTGGTGCCCGGCCCGTACCCGCGGGCCGTCGCCTGGTCGAGCAGCTGGCGGGGCGTGAGGCCGGTCTTCTCCTCGACGGCGTCGAGGTACGCCTGGAACGACATGTGCTTCTCCGGTGGTGCGCGACGGACAGGTCCCGACGGTCGCGCCGCAGGTCAGGGACCACGTCACGCGTGCCGCTCGTGGACGATCCTTGCGGGGACCACCGACAGAGGGAAGGCTCGTCGTCTCGACGTGACCCGTCCCCGGGGCACGGCGTCGACGACCGGACGGAGGGGCATGGGGCACGACCACGCGCACGGCACCGCGGACCACCGCGGGCGGCTGGCGGTCGCGTTCGGCATCTCGGTCGCGATCCTGCTCGCCCAGGCGGTCGGTGCGGCGGTCACGGGGAGCCTCGCGCTGCTCGTCGACACCGCGCACGTCCTGACCGACACGGGCGGGCTCGCGCTCGCGCTGGTCGCCGCGCACCTGTCGCTGCGACCGCCGTCGCCGACCCGCACGTGGGGCTACCGACGCGCGGAGGTCCTCGCGGCGCTCGCCCAGTCGGCCGTGCTGCTCGTCGTCGGCGTGTACGTGCTGGTCGAGGCCGTGCAGCGGCTCGTCGACCCGCCCGAGATCCCGTCGACCACGCTCGTCGTCTTCGGCCTGATCGGCCTCGCCGGCAACCTCGTGGCGCTCGGCGTGCTCGCGTCGAGCCGCTCGGACAACCTCAACCTGCGGGCCGCGTTCCTCGAGGTCGCGAACGACGCCCTCGGGTCCCTCGCGGTGGTGATCGCCGCCGTCGTCATCGCGACGACCGGGTGGCTCCGCGCCGACGCGGTCGCGGCGCTCGTCATCGGCGCGCTCATCCTGCCCCGCGCGATGCGCCTGCTGCGGGAGACGACGAGCGTGCTCCTCGAGTCGACCCCGCCGGGCCTCGATCTCGACGAGGTACGCGCGCACCTGCTGCGCGTCGAGCACGTCCGCGAGGTGCACGACCTGCACGCGTCGCTCATCGCCACGGGGCTCCCCGTCATCAGCGCGCACGTCGTCGTCGACGACGGGTGCTTCTCCGACGGGCACGCGGGCCGCATCCTCGACGAGCTCCAGGAGTGCGTCGCGCGTCACTTCGACCTGTCCGTCGAGCACTCGACGTTCCAGGTCGAGACCGCGTCGCACCGCCGCCACGAGCACCCGAGCCACGCCTGACGCGTCGTGCCCCGCCCCGGCACCGGCACGAACCGGGCGCGGGACCCGATCTGTGCGCTGATCTGCACAGACCCTCCACCGCACCGCCCCGCGACCGCGTCCGCGCCGCCGCCGGGCTTCCTACGGTCGGACCGTGCCCACGACGCGCCACACCGCCGCCCCCCATCCGCGCGCCGCCCGGCACGCCCGACGCCTGCG
>NZ_JAAXOY010000702.1 GCF_012396155.1 Cellulomonas septica
GGCACCGGCTGACGCCGCGGCACGACCGACCCCGCGCGGCCGCCCCGGGTCGAGGCGGTGGCCACGCCCGACGCGCGGGGTGTCACCGCCAGACGCCGCGCTCCGTCAGGACGTCGCGCAGCACGTCGGCACGGTCCGAGATGATCCCGTCGACCCCGAGGTCGAGCAGCGTCCGCATGTCGTCGGCGTCGTTCACGGTCCATACGTGGACGCGCATCCCGGCGGCGTGCGCCGCATCGACGTGCCGGGCGGCGAGCACCTGCCGCCCGCGGAACCGCCACGGCACCTGGTAGACGTCGAACCGTCGACGGGACCGCGCGTGGAACCGCACGCGACCGCCGCTGCGCAGGAAGGCGACGGCCTCGGTCGTCCCGGCCGACGTGGCGACGGGCCGGGACAGCCGCGCGACGGTCGCGTCGCGCCGCGCCGCCGAGAACGACGCGACGCACACGCGGTCGTGCGCGCCGGTCCGCTCGATCGCGTCGGCGACGGGCACGATGCCCGACCGCTCCTTGACGTCGACGTTCACGCGCAGGTCGGGCCACGTGCCGAGCACGTCCTCGAGCAGCGGCACCGGTTCGACGCCGCCGATCCGCGCCTCCCGCACGCGATCCCACGGCAGGTCGGAGACGCGTCCGGTGCGGTCGGTCGTGCGGTCGAGCGTCGCGTCGTGCAGCGCCACGGCCCGCCCGTCGGCGGTGCCGTGCGCGTCGGTCTCGACGTACGTGAAGCCGAGGTCGACCGCGGCCTGGAACGCGGCCAGCGAGTTCTCCAGGCCGTCGGGCGAGAACCCGCGGTGCGCGAGCGCGGCGACGCCGCCGGGTGCGTCGAGGTACGGATGCTTCACGTCGGCCCTCCCGGTCCCAGCACAGCACAGCCCTGCTGACCTGCGCGATCCGTCGAGGGCGGCGACGATGGCTGCATGCCGAACCTCGCACGTGCCGCCCGCGCCGCCGGTCAGCTGGGCCTCGGGGCCGCGCTCCTCACCGCCGGCACCGGCCACCTGACCAACGCCCGGGAGGAGTTCCAGGCCCAGGTCCCGTCATGGTTCCCCGCCGACGCCGACACCGTGGTCGTGGTGTCGGGCGTCGTCGAGCTCGCCCTCGGCACCGCGCTCGTCGCGACGTGGAAGCAGCCGGCCCGCGCGTGGGTCGGGGCGGCCGCGGCGGCGTTCTTCGTCGCGATCTTCCCGGGCAACGTCGCGCAGCTCGTCGAGCGCAAGGACGGCTTCGGGCTCGACTCGGACGCCAAGCGTGCCGCGCGGCTCGTGTTCCAGCCCGCGCTCGTGGCGTGGGCGCTCGCGGCGACCGACGCGCGCCGCCGCCTGCTCCCCCGCTGACCTCCCGCGGCGTCACCTGCTCCGAGCGACGCCGCGGCGGAGCGGCGCGTCGGGTCAGGCCGGTGAGCGGTCCCCCAGCCACGGCTCGAGCACGTCCTGCCGCCCGAGCCACGGCGCGAGCCCGGCGCGGTGCTCGGCCTCGGTGGTGAGCACGTCCCGGAACGCGTCGACGAGGTCGCCGGCCCAGTCCCCGACGCCGGTGAAGACGAGCCGCGTGTCGGGCTCGCGCCGCCCCCAGGTCCCGAGCTGGCCGACGGAGAGCTGACCGCCGGCGCCGTCCCACACGCACACGGAGTCCGGCCGCGTGGGCACCCAGAACCGTCCGCGGCTGCGCGCCGGCACGTCGCCCAGCCGCTCGACGTGCTCGACCAGCCGCTCCGAGTGCAGGGGCCGGGCCGAGCGGAGGTCGAGCGTCCACACCCCGTGCGCGGTCGGGGCACCGCGGTGGGGTGCGGCGTGCAGCGGGTCGGCGCGAC
>NZ_JAAXOY010000703.1 GCF_012396155.1 Cellulomonas septica
GTGGGTCGGCCGCACCGAGGCGCAGGCGCGCCGCGACGGGATCGACGTGCGGGTCCTGCGGTACGACCTCGCGGACGTCGCGGGCGCGTCGGTCGCCTCCGAGGACTACCCGGGTGCCGCGCAACTCGTCGTCGACCAGGCGCGGGGCGTGGTCGTGGGCGCGACGTTCGTAGGCCCCGACGCCGCGGAGATGCTGCACGCCGCGACGATCGCCGTCGTCGGCGAGGTGCCGCTCGACCGCCTGTGGCACGCCGTGCCGTCGTACCCGACGGTCTCCGAGGTGTGGCTGCGGCTCCTCGAGGCCGCGGGCCTCTGACGAGGCGGTCGCACGCGACGACGCCGACGCGACGACGGCCGCGCGGCGACCGTCCTGCGCCGACGGCCGCACGACGACTGCCGACGGCCGCACGACGACTGCCGCACGACGACTGCCGACGGCCGCACGACGACGGCCGCACGACGACGGCCGCACGACGACGGCCCCGTCAGCGGCGGGCGGTGCCGCCGGCCGACGGGGCCGTCGTGTCGTGGGTCGTGCGGGATCAGTCGGTCGCGAGCGAGCCGTCGCTCGACAGCACGAGGCCGATCGCCGCGTCGCCCTGGCGCACCGCGGCGCCGATCAGGCCGAAGTCGTACGACTTGAACTCGCCGATCTCCATGCCGTACGTCTCCTCGAGACCCGGCTGGCAGAACGGGCGCTCGGGGCACTCGGGCGGACCGGCGAGGACGAGCCCGCCGCACGCCTCGGCGAGCTCGCTCAGCGTGGTGACGCCGTGCTCGTCGGCGAACGCCTGCGTCACGGCGAACGCGTTCTGGTCCTGCGCGGCCGACGGCTTGCCGACGGCCAGGCCCGACTGCTCTGCGAGCGGCGTGAGGGCCGCGACGGTCTCGTCGACGTCGTCGCTCGACACCGACGCGGCGTCGGCGCCGTTGACCTTGGCGTTGAGGAAGTCGGCGAGGGTCGCCGCGTACTCGGGCACGGTCGAGAGCGTGCCGTCGACGAGCGCCGGCAGGTAGGTGTCGCGGTTGCCGATCGTGCGGACCTCGACCTGGTAGCCGGCCGAGCGCAGCACCTCGCCGTAGATCTCGGCGAGCGTCGCGCTCTCGGAGAAGTTCGCGGCCCCGACGACGAGGGACTGGCCGGCGCCCGCGGACGCGTCGCTCGCGGCGAGGCCCTCGTCGGCGACGAACTCCTTCGCGACCTCGCTCGACGTGCGGCGGTCGATGTCGACGGCCTTGTTGAGGTCGATGAGCTTGTCGGTGTCGAGCGCGGCGGACACGCTGTCGAGCAGCTCGATCACCGCCGGGCTCTGCTGCGCCACGCCGGCGTTGACCGCGGGGATGATGTTGTCGGCGTTCTGCAGGCCCTCGTCGTCCTCGAGGACGACGAGCTGCTCGCCCGCGACGGGGTCGCAGACGGCTTTGCCGGAGGTCCCGGACGACGTGGGGTCGGCCTCGCCACCCCCTGAGCCGGGCGTGCCGCACGCGCCGAGCACGAGCACGGCGGTGGCGAGGATCGCGAGACGGGCGGGACGGGTCGTGCGCATGGCGGTCTCCTGACGTCTGCCGACGACGGTCACGGGTGGGTGCCCCCGCTGGTCGAGGGTGCGGAGCGGGTCATCTCGATGGGGCTGGTTCATTGGACAGGTCGGGGGTGGCGGCGGCAAGCGGGGCGGCGGGACCGTGGTCCGCGTCACGTGGGCGTCCACGTCGCGTCCG
>NZ_JAAXOY010000704.1 GCF_012396155.1 Cellulomonas septica
CGGGCTTCGCGCCGGCGGGCTTGCCCGACTTGCCGGTGGGCTTGCGCTGGTCAGCCACCGTGCACCTCCTGCGTGACCTGGGGGACGTCGGTCGAGGCCGCCTGGGCGGCGCGCTGCTTGCGTGGCGACGGCGGCAGCGTCTGGCCGGGCAGCGGCGGGACGGGGTAGCCGCCCGCGAACGGGTCGAACGGCTGCGGGCCGGACGGCTTGGGCGGTTCGGCGGGCTGCTTGCGCTCGGGGATCGCGAACGACACGAGCAGGCCCAGGACGACGATCCCCGCGAGGACGAACAGCAGCGTCCGCAGGTCGAGGCCCGAGAACTGCCGCACGCCCTGCACGACCGCGACGCAGACGACCCACACGAGCGCCGCCGGGATGAGCACCTTCCAGCCGAGCTTCATGAACTGGTCGTAACGGAACCGCAGGACGGAGCCGCGGATCCAGACGAACACGAACATGAGCGCCCAGAGCTTGGCGAGGAACCAGAGGATCGGCCACCAGCCGGTCTGCAGGAAGTGGTCCGCCGGGATGAACGGGGCGCGCCAGCCGCCGAGGAACAGCGTGGTCGCGACCGCGGAGACGTTGAGCATGTTGATGTACTCCGCGAGGAAGAACCACGCGAACTTCATCGACGAGTACTCGGTCATGTAGCCCGAGACGAGCTCGCCCTCGGCCTCGGGGAGGTCGAACGGCAGGCGGTTCGTCTCGCCGACCATCGACACGATGTAGAGCACGAACGCGGGCAGGAGCGGCAGGAACCACCAGACCTGCGTCTGCGAGCTCACGATCTGCGACGTCGACATCGAGCCGGCGAGGATGAACACGCTGACGAGCGACAGGCCCATCGCGAGCTCGTACGAGATGACCTGGGCGGTCGAGCGGACCGAGCCGAGCAGCGGGTACGTCGAGCCCGACGACCAGCCGCCCAGGACGATGCCGTACACGCCGACCGAGGCGCACGCGAGGATGTAGAGCACCGCGACCGGGAAGTCCGTGAGCTGCAGGGGCGTGACGATGCCGAACATGCTGACCGACGGACCGAACGGGATGACCGCGAACGTCAGCAGCGAGCAGAACACCGCGATCATCGGCGCGACGATGTAGACCAGCTTGTCGGCCGCCTTGACGGTGACGTCCTCCTTGAACAGGAGCTTCATCGCGTCGGCGAGCGACTGGAGCAGGCCGAACGGGCCGTGCACGTTCGGGCCGGGCCGCACCTGCATGCGCGCGACGACCTTGCGCTCGAACCAGATCGCGATGAGCACGCTGGTCAGCAGGAAGACGACGATCGCGACGGCCTTGAGCAGCCAGATCCAGAAGTTGTCGTTGCTGAAGTCGGCCGCGACGGCGGTGGTGCCGTCGACCGCGAGCTGCAGGGTCATGCGCCGACCTCCTCGTGGGCACTGCGACCGGCATCCTGCCCGGTGCCGGTCTCCTCGCGGGTGAGGGCACCCGGCGCGGCGGCGATCCGGACGAGGTCGCCCGCGTCGGCGTGCAGCGTGTCGCGCACGGCGCTGCCGGGCGCGTTGGTCGGGAGCCAGACGACGAGGTCCGGCATGTCGGTGACGACGACGGGCAGCGTGATCGTCCCGGCGTCGGTCGAGACCGCGACCGCTCCCCCGTCGGTCGCGCCGACCGACGCCGCCGTGGCCGCCGAGACGCGCGCGACGGGACGCTTGGCCGTCCCCGCGAGGAACGGCTGGCCGCTCTGCAGCCGGCCCTCGTCGAGCAGCTGGTGCCACGTCGCGAGGACCGCGGTGC
>NZ_JAAXOY010000705.1 GCF_012396155.1 Cellulomonas septica
GTGGTGCGCGCACCGGCGTGCGGGTCCAGCGTGACGACCGAGCGCACGCGGGTCGCGTCCTCGGGCTCCGCGGACGGCACGACCGGCAGCGGCTCGACCGGCTCGTCGCCGTCGTCGGACAGGTCGAGCGGGGTCACGGGGAGGCGGAGGGCCGACTCGACGGCCTGGAGCGCCCGCCCCATCGCCGCGGCCGACGTGAACCGTCGCTCGGGGTCCTTCGCCATCGAGCGCTCGAGCACGTGCTGGAGGCCGACGGGCACGTCGTCGCGCCCGGTCGGCGGCAGCGGCGAGCGCTCGATGCGGGCGACGAGCTGCTGCGCGCTGTTCTGGCCGCCCGGGATCTCGAACGGGGTGCGGCCCGCGAGCAGCGAGTAGACCGTCGCGCCGAGCGAGTACACATCGGAGCGCTGGTCGCCCGTGGGGTGCTCGCCGAGCAGCTCGGGCGGCGACCACGGGATCGACATGCCGACCGTCGCCCCGGCGCCGTGCCCCGTGGTCGCGGCGATGCCGAAGTCCGTGAGGGCCGGCCAGCCGAAGTCCGTCGTCAGGACGTTCGCGGGCTTGATGTCGCGGTGCAGGATGCCCGCGCGGTGCGCGGTCTCGATCGCGGACGCGAGGCGCACGCCGATCCGCAGCGACTCGGCGACGGAGATCCGCTCCTGCCGGTAGCGCTCCGCGAGCCCGGGCCGCGAGCAGTACTCCATGACGAGGTACGGCCGGCCGTCGGCGGCGATCGCCGCCTGGTAGATCGTGACGATCGACGGGTGGTGCGACAGCTGGGCCATGAGGTTGGCCTCGGACTGGAACCGCGACCGGACCTCGTCGTCGAGGCTGCCGGCGAGCAGCACCTTGACCGCGACCTCACGTCGCGGGAGCTCCTGCTGGTACAGGAACACGTCCGCGAAACCGCCCAGCCCGAGGACCCTGAGGAACTCGTAGCCGGGCAGTCGCGGTGGGGCGGAGGCTTCGCGGCGTGCGGTCACGACCCCCGCTCCACGGTGAACGTCACCCCGTCGCCCAGGTCGACGACCTCGTCGGTCGCGACGACGCTCGGCTCGCCGGGGTGCAGGCGGCGCGCGCCCTCCCCCGGCCGGGAGACGTGCACGCCGTTCGTGGAGTCGAGGTCCGTGACGAGGACGTGGTCGCCCTCGACGCGCACCTCGGCGTGCGTGCGCGAGATGTCCTGCTGCGGGCTGGGCACCGTGACGAGGCGCGGGAGCTCGCGGTTGGTGACGCGCGCGACCTGCGGCGCACGGCCGAGCAGCACCGCGCGGTCGAGCGTCACGACCAGGCCGGTCGACAGCACGAGCTTCGCCGGCTCCGCCGCCGCGGGGACCGCGAACGGGCCGGGCACCTCGTCGGCCGCCCAGCTCGGGAGCTGGTCGCGGATCGCGGCGAGGTCCGACGACAGGATCGTCAGGCCGTCGTGGTCGTCCGGCGACGCGGGCGGCACGGGCTGGTCGACGGGACGCACGGGCGACAGGTCGACCAGACCCGGGCGCTGCGCGTGCTGCTCGAGGAACTGCTCGGCCGCCGCGACGACGTCGTAGCGCGGCTCGGTCGGCTGCGGCTCGAGCGGGTAGGCCGCCGACGCGGGCGTGCGCACGGTGTGCTCCCACGCGTCGTCGGCCGGGGTGACGGGCTCCTCGACGACGTCCGCGACCTGCGCCTGCGGGGTGTCCTTGGTGAGCGCGACGGGCGTCGCGGCGGGCTCGGCCTCGACCGGCGGCGCGACAGGGGCGGGCTCGGCCTCGACCGGCGGCT
>NZ_JAAXOY010000706.1 GCF_012396155.1 Cellulomonas septica
GGGCGGCCGCGCGCGTCGCCTCCGTGCTGAGGCCCCGCCGGTGGGTCGGGCCGCCGACGACCAGCAGCAGCACGTCGTCCGGCCACCACGGTGCGCGCTCGCCGTCGCCCACGACGCGCCCGACCTCGACGACGTCGGTGGGCAGACCGCACGACGCGATGCCGGCCCCGACGGACTCGGCGACGGCCTGGGTGCCGCCGAACATCGACTCGAACACCACGATCGCTGTCATGCCCCCACGCTCCTCGCCGGGTGCGCCAGGCGCCGCGGCCGTTGGTCCCGGATGTCGGCACGTCGTCGTACCGTGCGGTCATGGCGACGCACTGGACCCTGGGCGGCGACGCGGCCGACCCGCACCGTCTCGCGGCGTTCTGGGCGCTCGCACTGGGGTACGTCCCGGAACCGGGCTACGACGAGCCGGACGGCGCGTCGATCGTCGACCCCGACGGCGTCGGCCCGGCGATGAGCTGGCTCCGCGTGCCCGAGCCCAAGACCGCGAAGAACCGCCTGCACGTCGACATCCGCGTCGCGGGCGAGCCGCCGTGGGACTGGGACGAGCGGGAGGCCGCGATCCGCGCGAAGGTCGAGGTGCTCGTCGCGGCGGAGGCGACGGTCGTGCGGGAGGAGCGGTACGGCGACGACACCGGGCGCACCGTCCTCGGCCACGTCGTGATGCTGGACCCCGAGGGCAACGAGTTCTGCGTGGCCTGAGCCGGGGTGTGCCGCGTCCGCCGTCGACGCGACGACCGCTGTCACCCGTGGCGTCCCGGCGTCCGTCCGTGCCCCCGCCGGGGCTCGAACCCGGACTGGGCCGGGTTTAAGCCGGCTGCCTCTGCCGATTGGGCTACGGGGGCGCCGCTCGACCGTCGCGGGAGCGCGGCGACGGTCGACGTGCACGCTCATCCTGCCAGCGCCGCGCCCGACGCTGTCGGTGGTCCGTCCTAGGGTCCTGCGCGTGCACATCGAGGAGCGCGGAGCCGGGATCCCGGTCGTCCTGATCCACGGGTTCGGCGTCGACCACCGGATCATGCTGCCGCTCGACCCCGTGCTCGCGGGGCACGGGCCGTGGAGACGCCTCTACGTCTCGCTCCCCTGGACCGCCCGCACGCCGCTGGGCAGCGTCCGCAGCAGCGAGGACGTCGCGGAAGCGCTGCGCGACGCGGTGCGCAAGCGGCTCGGTGACGAGCCGTTCGCGGTCGTCGGCAGCTCGTACGGCGGGATGATGGCGCGACGCCTCGCGCACGACCTGCGCGACCAGGTGCTCGGGCTCGCGACGGTCGCGGGGCTCTGGGCCGGGGACGTCGACGCGCGCGTCCTGCCCCCGCGGACCGTGCTGCGGGAGGACCCGGCGGCGCTCAGCGGCGTCGACCCGGCGGTCGCGACCGGCTACCGCGCGATGGCGGTCGTCGAGTCCGCGGCGGGCCTCGACGCGTACCGGAGGTTCGTGCAGCCCGGCGAGGACGCCGCCGACCAGGACGCGCTCGACGTCCTGCGTGCGCGGTACCCGTTCGACGTCGAGCCCGAGGACGCGTCACCCGAGCCGTTCACCGCGCCGACGCTCGTGCTGTGCGGGCGGCAGGACCACGTCGTCGGGTACGCGGACGCGTGGCGGCGGCTCGACCACTACCCGCGCGCGTCGTACGTCGTGCTCGACGCGGCCGGGCACAACGTGCACCTCGACCAGCCGCGCGCGACGGCGGTCGCGCTCGCGGCGTGGCTCGACGAGGTCGCGGTCGGGGCGGCGGCGCGGTCCTGACGCGACGAGGCCCGGCCCCCGTCGTGGGGAGCCG
>NZ_JAAXOY010000707.1 GCF_012396155.1 Cellulomonas septica
CGCGGTGCCGAGCCTCGACGACGCGCGCGACCTCATCGAGAGCCAGCTCGTGCAGTCGGCGGACCCGACGTGGGCGTTCGCGGTGCGCGTCGACGGGCGCGCGGTCGGGCACGTCGCGCTCGCGCACGTCGAGCACCGGCACGCGACGGCGTGGGTGTCGTACTGGCTGACGGCGAGCGAGCGGGGTCGCGGGCTGGCGACACGCGCGGTCGCGTCGGTCGCGCGGTTCGCGTTCGACGACCTGGGGCTGTTCCGGCTCGAGCTCGGGCACCGCGTCAACAACCCGGCGTCGTGCCGTGTCGCGACCGGGGCGGGGTTCGCGGCGGAGGGCGTCGAGCGCGCGAAGCTGCGGTACGGCGACGAGCGCTTCGACGTGGAGACGCACGCGCGGCTCGCGTCGGACCCCGACCCGGGTGTGGCGCTCCTCACGCTGAACGCCGGGTGAACGGACGCTGTATCGGATTGCACTGAGTGCAACGGTGCACTTAGTGTCGCAAGAGTGACCACCGGACGACGCGCCGCGCTGCGGGAGAAGCACCACCGCGCGATCGTCGACGCCGCCGCGGCCCTCATGCGCGAGACCGGCGGCACGTCGTTCAGCGTCGACGAGCTCGCGCACCGCGCCGACGTGTCGCGCCGCACGGTCTTCAACCACTTCGAGTCGCTCGACGAGATCGTCATCACCGTCTGCGGCGACATCCTCGGCACGGTCGTCGACAGCTTCGAGTCGCACACGGCCCCCGACGCCGACGCGACGATGTTCGACGAGCTCGCGCACGCCCTGCGCGCCACCGACCTCGTCACGCCCATCGCCTACCTGACCCGCGTGCTCGGCAAGGACTCCGGCGACGCGCTCACCCCGCGCCACGCCGCGCTCATCGGGCGCGCGTTCACCGAGGTCAGCGCGCGGATGTCCGCCGAGATGATGCGCCGTCACCCCGACGCCGACGAGCTCGACGTCCGCCTGCTCGTCGGCTCGCTCATGAGCGGCGCGCTCGTCCTGCACGGCTACTGGCACCAGGCCACGGGCGGGGTGGACGACGACCGCTCCCGCCAGGTCTGGGCCGACCTCGTCGAACGCCTCCTCGCCGCCGCCCGCACGGGGTACGGCGCGACGGGCACCCCACCGCCCGCCCCGCACTGACCCGTCCGGAGCGGCACACCCGCCCCGAGCCGTCACCGGCCCCGCCACGGCCGGCACCGCACGACCAGCCCGCACCGCATCCGTCCTGACCGGAGAGACCCACCATGGCAGAGCTCCTGTACCGCCTCGGGCGCGCCTCGGCCCGCCACGCGCGCGCCGTCGTCGCCGGCTGGTTCGCCGTCCTCGTCGCCGTCGGCGTCGCGTTCGTCGCCTTCGGCGGCACGCTGGCCAGCGCCTTCACGATCCCCGACACCCCGACGGCCGAGGTCACCGACCAGCTCCAGCGCGAGCTCCCGTCGGCCGCGGGCGGCACGGGCACGGTCGTGATCTCGACCGAGGACGGGTCGGCGTTCACCGACGAGCAGAAGGCCGCGATCGTCGACCGCGTCGACACCGCGCGCGACGTCGACGGGGTCCGCGACGTCGTCGACCCGTTCGCGACGCAGGCCGACCTCGAGGAGCAGCGCCAGCAGCTCGACGACGGCCGCGCGCAGCTCGAGCAGGGCCGCGCACAGCTCGACGCGTTCATGTCGTGGGAGGGCCACAACTACGAGGACGCGATCATCCTGTCGCAGCGCCTCGTGCAGGACGACGTCCTGTCCTCGATCCACATCGAGGAGCACGAGGTCGACGCCCGCGACACG
>NZ_JAAXOY010000708.1 GCF_012396155.1 Cellulomonas septica
CGCACGCCTCCTGCGCCCTGCGGAGGGGTCAGGACATCCGACGCCGGGCGAGCGTGGCCACGCCGATCCCGGCCGCGAACAGGGCGATCGCCGCGACCAGGCGGCCGACGTTCGTCGCCCCCGCGCCGTCGACGCCCGCGATCTCGATCGAGTACGCCGTCGCGCCGACCGCCCCGTCCGGGGCGCCGTACGCCATGCCCTCGGACTGGGCGCGCTCGGCACCGGCCGCGAGCACCGCGTACTTCACGCCGAAGTCCTCCGCGGTCGCCTGACCGCTCGCGACGACCTGCGAGGTGCCCTCGTCGGACAGCTGCTGCGTCCCGTCGACGATCTTCGGCGCACCCTCCGTGGCCGAGACGAGCCCGTCGGCGAGGAGCGTCGAGCCGTCCGCCGCGTCGGCGAGCCCGTCGGCGAGCCGCTGCGACCCGTCCGCGGCGTCGTCGATGCCGTCGGACAGCCGGTGCGCGCCCGCCGCCGCCTCGACGAGGCCGCTCGACAGGCGCGTCGAGCCGGTGGCCGACTCCACGAGACCGGCGGAGAGGCGCTTGGCCCCGTCCGAGGACTCGACGAGGCCCGCGGCCAGGCGCTTCGAGCCGGAGGCGGACTCGACGAGGCCTGCGGCGAGGCGCTTGGAGCCCGCGGCGGTCTCGACCAGACCTGTCGACAGGGTGGCTGACCCCGTCGCCGCGTCCTGAAGGCCGACCGCGAGGGCGGCGGATCCCGAGGCAGCCGTCGCCAGACCGGTCGACAGCGCACCGGCACCGGCGTTGAGCTGCGTGGCACCTGTCCCGAGTGCGTCGAGTCCTGTCGCGAGGGTGCTGCCACCGGCGCTGAGCGCGTCCGTCCCGGCCTGGAGCGAGTGGACGCCACCGCGCAGGGTGCCGTCGACCGACGTGTCGTCGCCGTCACCGACGCCCGCCTGCACCTTCGACACGACCCCGGACACGAGCGCACCCACGCCCGCGTCGACCGTCGCGAGACCCTGGACGACCCCCGGCTTCGTGGCGTCGCACGTCCCGGGAAGCGACCCGCTGTCGAGCCCGCACTCGATCTGCGCGAGCGTCGCGGCTGCCCCGGTGAGGCCCTGCGCGAGTGCCGTCGCCCCGCCGGCGATGGTCGCCGGGTTCGTCCGGTCGGTGAGCACCGGGACGCCCGCCGTCAGCTGCCCGACGACCGCGTCGTACTGCGCGAGGTAGGCCGAGTCCATGCCGGCGCGGAGCGACCCGAGGGCGTCCACCGCGGCATCGAGCTGGCCACCGAGCGTGACCGCGCCGTCGGACAGTGCCGTCGCCTTGGTCGAGGCACCCGCGATGCCGGTGCGGACCTGGTCGACCGCACCCGTGAGCGTCGCGGACGCGGTCCGCAGCGTCGCGATACCCGCCTGGAGCTTCTGGACGCCCGGGTCCTGGGGAAGTGCACCGATGTCGCCGTACAGCTTGGCGAGGCCCGCGTCGACGAGGTCCAGACCGCCGCTGACCTGAGCGAGCCCGCCGAGCAGCTGAGGCGCTCCTGCACGGACCTGGGCGAGGCCGATGTCGAGCTGCTGGGCACCCGCGGCGACCTGAGCGGCACCGGGTGCCGCCTTGGTGCCCAGCTCGGCGGCGAGCTGCTGCGCACCGGGTGCGAGCTGGCCGTTCAGCCCGGTCGCGAGGCGCTGGGCGCCCGGTGCGAGCTGGCCGTCCAGGGCGGATGCGAGGCGACCGGCACCCGGTGCGAGCTCGGCGTCCAGGGCAGACGCGAG
>NZ_JAAXOY010000709.1 GCF_012396155.1 Cellulomonas septica
GCTCGCGGTCCCGCCCGTCGTCGGCGTCGGTCCGCCCGTGTCGGGACCGCCCGACCCACCCGCGCCGCACGCCGCCGTCGCGCCCAGCACCAGTGCGGCGAGCGCGCCGGCGGACGCCCTCCGGATCCTCGTCATCGGTCCCTCCTCGTCCGCGTCCTCCGAGGCTAGGTGCCGTGACCCCGCCCGCGCCGGAGGTTGGGCCGGGCGGGTGAAGACCGCCGCCCGCGGGGTCGGGCGGTGCCGGCCGTGCCGATGGGACGGGGGAGGGGAGGTCCGACATCGACGCAGGCAGCGAGCCCGCGGTGCGCGTGCGCGGGCTGCGCAAGACGTACCGGACGTTCACGCTCCGCGAGGTGGTCGCGGTCGACCACCTCGACCTCACCGTGCCCGCGGGCGGCGTGCACGCGTTCCTCGGCCCCAACGGCTCCGGGAAGACGACGACGATCCGCATGCTGCTCGGGCTCGCGCGGCCCGACGCGGGCACGGTGCACCTGTTCGGCACGCCGGTGCCGGAGCGGCTCCCGGACGTGATCGGCCGCGTCGGCGCGATCGTCGAGAACCCGAAGTTCGTCCCGGGCTTCTCCGGCCGCCGCAACCTCCGCCTGCTCGCGACCGCGGTCGGCGTGCCGCACACGCGCGTCGAGGAGGTGCTCGAGCGGGTCGGCCTGCGCGAGCGCGGCGTCGACCAGTTCCGCCGCTACTCGCTCGGCATGAAGCAGCGGCTCGCGATCGCCGCGACGCTGCTCAAAGACCCCGACCTGCTGATCTTCGACGAGCCGACGAACGGCCTCGACCCCGCGGGCATCCGCGACATCCGCGCGACCATGCGCGGCCTGGCCGACGAGGGCCGGACGGTCCTGGTGTCGAGCCACATCCTCGCCGAGGTCGAGCAGGTGGCCGACACGGTCTCGGTCGTCGCGCGCGGGCGGCTCGTGGCCGAGGGGACCGTCGCGGCGCTGCTCGCGGGCGACGGCACCGCGCGCGTGCGCGTCACGGTCGCCGACCCGGTGCGTGCGCAAGGGCTGCTCGCCGCGCGGGGCTGGGACGTCCACGTCGACGGCCGGACCGTCGAGGTCGCCGGCGCGCCCGGCTCGTCGCAGGTGAACGAGGCGCTGGCGCGCGGCGACGTGTTCGCCGACGAGGTCGTGGTCCTGCGCCGTGACCTCGAGTCGGCGTTCCTCGAGCTCACGGGTGCCGCCCCGGGGCGGGCGTCGTGACCCACCTGCTGCGGGCCGAGCTCGCCCGCGTCCGTGCGCGCCCGCTCGTGTGGTGCGTGGCCGCGGGCGTCGTGCTGGGCGTGCTCGGGCTCGTGCTGAGCGGGTGGTGGGAGTCGCGCCCGCCGAGCCCCGCCCAGGTCGCCGCGGCGGGCGAGGCGTACCGCTCGGACCTCGCCGCGTGGCAGGACCTGGTCGCGCCGTGCGACGAGGACGACCCCTCCGTCCACCCGGACCTGCCGTCCGCGCAGGCCGTGGCGGTGTGCACGTCGCGACCGCCCGTGCCCGAGCAGTACGTCGCGGTGCGGCCCGACGTCGCGTCGCTCGTGACCGAGCGGCTCCCGTCCGTCGGGGTCATGATCACGCTCGGGTGCCTCATGGTCGGCGTCGGGCTCGTGACCTCCGAGTTCGCGTCGGGCGCGATGGGGACCTGGCTGACGTTCGCCCCGCGGCGCGGCCGGGTGTTCGCGAGCAGGCTCGCGTCCGCCGCCGTGGCCGCGGTGCCGTGCGTCGCGGCGCCGCTCGTGACGCTCGTCGTCGCGCTGCTCGCGGTGGGCGTCGTCAAC
>NZ_JAAXOY010000071.1 GCF_012396155.1 Cellulomonas septica
CGACCCCCACCGCCGGGGCCGGAGCGACGCCGACACCCACGCCGACCCCGACGGCGACCTCCGCCGCGGGCGCGGGCGCCATCACGGACGACGTCGTGCAGGCGTCGGCGCCGGGCTGGCTGCTGACGACGTGGTGGGTCGAGGGGGCCGGCCGGTCGCTCGCGCTCACCGGTCCCGACGGCACCACCTACCGGACGGACATCGGCACGGACCTCCTGACCGTGACGTGGTGGCAGGCGGGCGACGAGCGGGCGCTCGCGCACGTCGAGCACCCTGACGGACGGTTCGAGCCGGTCTGGCTCGACCTGCGCGACGGCAGCCGCACGCCCGTCGGCGTCTCCGACGACGCCCAGTGGGTCGGCGCCACCCCGACCGGCACGACGCTCTGGCAGTCGACCGACGGCACCCTCGTGGCGCTCGACGACCGAGGGACGCCGACGACGCTCGGTACGGCCGCCCGGATGTGGGCACAAGACCTCAGCCCGTCGGCGACGCACGCGTGGAACGGCACCGGTGTCACCACGATCCCGCCGAACGGCGAGGTGCGCGCCTTCCTCCCGCCGCCCGGCACCTCTCTCCGCTCGTGCTCGCCCGGCGGGTGGTTCTCCGACGACGCGGTCGTCCTGCACTGCACCGACGCCGAGCACGCGACGAGCACCTGGGCCTGGGACTGGGACGCCGGCACCACCACGCGGCTCTACGAGGAGCTGTTCCTCTCCTACCCGTGGGTCGCCGGGGTCCTCGCCGACGGGCGCCAGGTCGTCACCGACAGCACCGAGAGCATGTCCGCCACCTGGCTCGTCGGAGACGGGGGAGCCGTGCGGCTCCTGCCCGACCACGGGTTCGTCACGGCGCTGCACGCGGGCTCGGACAGCGTCGTGCTGGAGGTGCGGGACGACGACTGGCGGACCGTCTCCGTCGTGCGGTACGACGCGGGGACGGGGCGGACCGTGCAGCTCGTGTCGTCGGAGGACGCGCCGGAGGGTGGGCGGGCGACGCTGGGGTCGGTGGTCGTGGGGGAGTAAGGGGGAAGGCAGCTAGGCCGCAGGCTCCGCGGCGCGCCGGTCTCTTCGCCGCGCTGTTCTTCCGGTCGCGCTGACGTGTCGCTCACCGCGGGGTCGTGGTGGGCTCGGGATGTCGGGTCGCCGCAGCGCGCTGTTCTTTCGGTCGCGCTGACGCTCCGTTCCACTACGGCCGGAGGGCCGGGTGCGATGCACCCGGCCCTCCAACCTTCGTTGCACTGCGCGTCAGCGCTCGACCTCACCCCGGATGAAGGACTCCAGCTGGGCGCGGCCCTGCGTGTCCTCCATCTGCACGGGCGGCGACTTCATGAAGTACGTCGACGCGGACAGGATCGGGCCGCCGACGCCGCGGTCCTTGGCGATCTTCGCGGCGCGCAGGGCGTCGATGATGATGCCGGCCGAGTTGGGGGAGTCCCAGACCTCGAGCTTGTACTCGAGGTTCAGGGGCACCTCGCCGAACGCGCGACCCTCGAGGCGGACGTACGCCCACTTGCGGTCGTCGAGCCACGCGACGTAGTCCGACGGGCCGATGTGGACGTTGCGGTCCTCCTTCTTGCCACCGAGCGGACCGGTGAGGTTGGAGGTGACGGCCTGCGTCTTCGAGACCTTCTTGGACTCCAGGCGCTCGCGCTCGAGCATGTTCTTGAAGTCCATGTTGCCGCCGACGTTCAGCTGGTAGGTGCGGTCCAGCACGACGCCGCGGTCCTCGAAGAGCTTCGCGAGGACGCGGTGCGTGATGGTCGCGCCGACCTGCGACTTGATGTCGTCGCCGACGATCGGGACGCCCGCGGCCTCGAACTTCGCGGCCCACTCGGGGTCGGACGCGATGAAGACCGGGAGGGCGTTGACGAACGCGACGTTCGCGTCGATGGCGGCCTGCGCGTAGAACTTCGCGGCGGCCTCCGACCCGACGGGCAGGTAGCAGATGAGGACGTCGACGCGGGCCTCGCGCAGGGCGGCGACGATGTCGACCGGCTCCGCGTCCGACTCCTCGATCGTCTGGGAGTAGTACTTGCCCAGGCCGTCGAGCGTGTGACCGCGCTGGACCGTCACGCCGGTCGGCGGGACGTCGGCGATCTTGATGGTGTTGTTCTCGGAGGCGACGATCGCCTCGGACAGGTCGAAGCCGACCTTCTTCGCGTCGACGTCGAAGGCCGCGACGAACTCGATGTCACGCACGTGGTAGTCACCGAACTGCACGTGCATGAGACCCGGCACGGTGCCGTTCGGGTCGGCGTCGGCGTAGTAGTGCACGCCCTGGACCAGCGACGCGGCGCAGTTGCCGACGCCGACGATGGCGACGCGGATGGAGGTCATCCTCGCTCCTTCTCGGTGGTGTTCGCCGTGTCGACGGAGTCGGACGGCACAGCGGTGGTGTCGGCTCCGGCCGGGCGGCCGGTGCCTGCGGTACGCGCGCGACGGTGGCCGCGCTCGTTGTCGATGAGCCCGTCGAGCCAGCGGACCTCTCGCTCGACCTGTTCGAGGCCGTGCCGCTGGAGCTCGAGCGTGTACTCGTCCATGCGCTCGCGGGTGCGGGCGAAGGACACACGGATCGTCTCGAGGCGTTCCGTCAGGCGGGTGCGCCTGCCCTCGAGGATCCGGAGCCGGGTCTCGGCGTCGGTCTGCGCGAAGAACGCGAACCGCACGTCGAAGTTCTCGTCCTCCCAGGCGGACGGCCCGGACGACGCGAGCACCTGCTGGAGGTGCTCCTTGCCGTCGGCCGTGAGCTGGTAGACGATCCGCGCGCGCTTGCTGCCGACGCCGTGGGCGGCGCCGGGGGCGGACTCGGTGCCGACGATCCAGCCGCGGTCGACGAGCGACTTGAGGCAGGGGTACAGCGACCCGTAGGACAGCGCGCGGAAGGACCCGAGCACGAGGTTGAGCCGCTTGCGCAGCTCGTACCCGTGCATGGGGGACTCGTGGAGGAGCCCGAGGATGGCCGGCTCGAGCACGTCGGAACGACCACGCACGGCACTACCTCCTCAGGGCTTGGTACGGTCCGGGGCGCGCGGGGCGCACCGGACGAGCAGGACGACGTCCGGACTGCTTCGTCGAGGCGGGTGTCCGTCGATGTATCAACTCGATACATCCGGAGAGTATGTCGGCCCGATGCCTCCGGACAAGTCGTGCGCGCCGCGACGGCGTCCGGGGCGCGTCAGGACGCGGTCCGACCTGCGCAGTCGTGACCCACGCCACACGAGGCGGGCCCGACGCGGGGGAGCGCGGGGCACCCGGTGCCGATCGTGTGAAGGGTCCGCCTGGACGGCCCTCCCATCCCTGGGCGGACACAGCCCGTGCCCCCATACTGGGCTCCGCGGTAGACGTGCGTCCGGATCCGGCCGGCCCCCATGGCCCCTCCGGGACGACGTCCCGCGGACCAGTCGTCGTCAGGAAGGCACCGCCTTGGCAGGCACGAACCGGCGCGCCGCGCCCGCACGGTCGCGGCGCGGTACGCGCACCCGTCCGGCGTCCGGCGCCACCACCGCCTCCACGGGCGCCGCAGGCGTCGCACCGCGCAAGCGGAAGTTCTTCGACTACCCGCGCTCGGGCTACACCGGCCTGCACCGTTGGCTGCCGTCGTGGCGCTTCGTGCTCGGCTCGTTCGTGACCCTCGTCTTCCTCATGCTCGGCGGCGCGGTCGCGGCGTACAACAGCGTGACGATCCCGGACCCCAACGCCGACACCGCGGCCCAGACCACGACCGTCTACTTCGCCCCCGAGAGCGCCGACCAGCCGCACGGCGAGGTCATGGGCACGTTCGCGGTGCAGAAGCGCACGATCGTCGGGCTCGCGACCCTTCCCGAGTACGTCGGCAAGGCGGTCATCGCCGCGGAGGACAAGACGTTCGAGACGAACTCCGGCGTCGACCCCGTCGGCATGGCGCGCGCGTTCCTCAACAACGTGCGCGGCGGCAAGACGCAGGGTGGCTCGACGCTGACGCAGCAGTACGTCGAGCGCTACTACTTCTCGACGACGACCGACTACGTCGGCAAGGCCCGTGAGGCCCTGCTCGCGTTCAAGCTCGCGCGCACCGAGGACAAGAGCAAGATCCTCGAGCGCTATCTCAACACGATCTACTTCGGCCGTGACTCGTACGGCATCGAGGCGGCCGCGCAGTCGTACTTCGGCAAGAGCGCGAAGGACCTGAGCGTCTCCGAGGCGGCCGTGCTCGCCGGGATCATCCCGTCGCCGAACAACTGGGACCCGGCGGTCAGCCCCGAGAAGGCCGAGGCCCGCTGGAACTACGTGCTCGACAACATGGTCGAGATCGGCGCGCTGCCCGCGGCCGAGCGCGCGACGCTCGTGTTCCCGTCGGCCACGCTGATCCCCGAGCAGCCGTCGCAGTCGAAGATGGGCCCCAACGGCCTGCTCCTGCAGATGGTGAAGAAGGAGCTCGGCGGTGCGCCGCTGAAGATGTCCGAGGACGACATCAACCGCGCTGGCATGAGCGTCGTGACGACGATCCGCAAGCCGCTGCAGGACATGGCGGTCGCGACGGCCGACGGCTTCCGGGCAGGCACGCTCGAGGGCCAGGACGGCGCGGTGCCGGGCGAGCGGACGAAGTACTCGATCACGTCGATCGACCCGCAGACGGGCGGGATCGTCGCGCTGTACGGCGGCCCGAACAACGAGACCGACCAGCGCAACCACGCGACGTTCGAGAACGTCCAGGGCGGCTCGACGTTCAAGCCGTTCGCCCTCGTCGCCGGGCTCGAGAACGGCATCCCGCTGAAGAAGACGTACAACGGCCGTTCGGGGCAGAAGTTCCCCGAGTGGGACGGCGGCAACACCCCGGTCCGCAACTTCGACGGCGACAACTTCGGCAACATCGACCTCGTGAAGGCGACGGAGCTGTCGGTCAACACCGTCTACGCGCAGCTCAACATCGAGGTCGGGCCCGACAAGACAGCGGACGTGGCCGCCCGGGCGGGTGTGCCCGGGGTCAGCCCGCAGAACGTCTCGAACGTGCTCGGCACCGACGCGATCCACCCGATCGACCTGGCGCACGCGTACGCGACGTTCGCGAACCAGGGCGTGAAGTTCCCCGTCCACGTGGTCGCGGTCGTCACGAACCCGGACGGCAGCACCGCGTACACGTCGCCGAGCGAGGGTGAGCGCGTCTTCCAGGCCGACGTCATGGCGGACACGAGCTTCGCGATGCAGCAGGTCGTGCAGAGCGGCTCGGGCAAGACGTGGATCAAGCCGCTCGGGCGCCCGATCGCCGGCAAGACCGGGACGACGAACGACAACAAGGCGGCGTGGTTCGCCGGCTTCACGCCGAACGTGGCGACGGTCGTGTCGATGTCGCAGAAGGCACCGGACGGCACGTCGGACGAGTCGATCTCGCCGATCGGCAGCATCAAGTACGTGACCGGCTCCACCTGGCCGGCGTTCATCTGGCAGAGCTACATGAAGCAGGCGTTCACGCTGCCGCAGTACGCCGAGGTCCTGCAGTTCCCGCCGCGCGCGAACGTCGGCGGCAAGGCCACCGCGACGCCGCTCCCGACGGAGACGGCCACGGAGGCGCCCGCGACCGAGGCCCCGCCGGAGCCGACCGTCGTCGACGTGCCGAACGTCGAGGGCAAGCTCGAGGCGGACGCCACGGCGACGCTCGACGCGCTCGGCCTGGTCGTCGTCGTGCAGAAGGAGTCGTCCGACACGGTGACGACGGGCCGGGTCATCCGGGCCGACCCGCGCGGCGGGCAGGCTCCGGCCGGCAGCACGGTGACCATCGTCGTCTCGACGGGTCCGAAGCCGCAGGCGACCCAGCCGCCGCCGACCCAGCAGCCCACGCCGCAGCCCACGCAGCCCGCCAACGCGGGCGGCAACAACGGCGGCGGTGGAGGCAACGGCGGCTGACGCCGCCGACCGCACGTCCGGGCCTGCCGGCCCGTCGTCAGCCCGCGATTTCGGCGGTCGGCGGCGGGCCGGTAGGCTTGGCCCTTGCTGTGCCTGTGCCCGGCGGCCGCCGATCGGCCCGTCGAGCACGCGCAGCGACGCACAGAACCCTCCTGTCACGGAACGACCGTGACCGCTGAGACCAGAGGAGGTGGGTATGAGCCTGCGTCAGTACGAGATCATGATCATCCTCGACCCCGAGATCGAGGAGCGCACCGTCGCCCCGTCGCTCGACAAGTACCTGTCGGTCGTCAAGACCGACGGTGGCACCGTCGACAAGGTGGACATCTGGGGCCGTCGTCGCCTCGCGTACGACATCAAGAAGAAGTCCGAGGGCATCTACGCCGTCGTCGACTTCACCGCGGAGCCCGCGACCGCCAAGGAGCTCGACCGTCAGCTCGGCCTCAACGAGGTCGTCCTGCGGACCAAGGTGCTGCGCGCCGACGCGTGAGTGTCGGTCGCCGCGCGTACCGTGCGGAACCGACGTGCGGTCCCCAGGACCGTTTCCGACTGATCGAACGAGCGAGGAGCTGGCATGGCTGGTGAGACCACCATCACGGTGATCGGGAACCTCACGGGGGACCCCGAGCTCCGCTTCACCCCGTCGGGTGCGGCGGTGGCCAACTTCACCGTCGCGTCGACGCCGCGCACGTTCGACCGCCAGAGCAACGAGTGGAAGGACGGCGACACGCTGTTCCTCCGCTGCTCGATCTGGCGGGAGGCGGCCGAGTCGGTCGCCGAGTCGCTCACCAAGGGCACCCGCGTCATCGTCACCGGCCGGCTCGTGCAGCGCTCCTACGAGACCCGTGAGGGCGAGAAGCGCACCGTGTACGAGCTGCAGGTCGACGAGGTCGGCCCCTCGCTCCGCTACGCCACGGCCAAGGTCACCCGGACCCAGCGTTCGGGTGGCGGCGGCTTCAGCGGTGGCGGCGGCGGTGGCGGCGGCTACTCCGGTGGCGGCGGTGGCTACGGCGGCGGTGGCGGCGGCGGCCAGCAGGACGACCCGTGGGCGACGCCCGCGGGTGGTTCCGGTGGCGGCGGCTACTCCGACGAGCCCCCGTTCTGACCGGCGGGTCCCCAACCCCCAGACATCCCATCCCCGGGTCCGGCAAAGCCCGGGGCTCCGAACGAAGGAGCACCACGATGGCCAAGGCCGTTGTTCGCAAGCCCAAGAAGAAGCAGAACCCCCTCAAGGCCGCCAAGATCGAGACGGTCGACTACAAGGACACCGCCCTGCTGCGGAAGTTCATCTCCGACCGCGGGAAGATCCGCGCGCGTCGCGTGACGGGCGTGTCCGTGCAGGAGCAGCGCGCGATCGCGCGTGCCGTCAAGAACGCCCGCGAGATGGCCCTGCTGCCGTACTCGTCGTCGGCCCGCTGAGAAAGGAGACCTGACATGGCGAAGATCATCCTGACCCACGAGGTCACCGGTCTCGGTGCCCCCGGCGACGTCGTCGAGGTGAAGGACGGGTACGCCCGCAACTACCTCATCCCGCGCAACCTGGCCACGCCGTGGACCAAGGGTGCCGAGAAGGACGTCACCGCGATCCGCAAGGCCCGCAAGGCCCGTGAGATCGCGACGCTCGACGACGCGAAGGCCGTCCGCGACTCGCTCGAGTCCAAGGCTGTCGTCATCACCGCCAAGGCGGGCGACTCGGGTCGCCTGTTCGGTGCCGTCACGACCGCCGAGATCGCGGACGCGGTCAAGGCGTCGGGCGCCCCGGCGATCGACAAGCGCAAGGTCGAGATCGGCCAGCCGATCAAGGCGACCGGCGAGTACAAGGTGTCCGTCCGCCTGCACGCGGACGTCGCCGCCAAGGTGACCGTCAAGGTCGTCGCCGGCTGACAGCCGCCTGACGCGCAGAGGCCCCTGGGACGCACCGTCCCGGGGGCCTCTGCCGTTGCCGGCCGTGTCTGCCTGCGGCGGATCTGCCCACGGCAGAGGGCGGGCCTCCGGGCACGGTCCCGGTGCGACGGTCGAGGGACCACGTCACCCGAGGAGGACCCGATGACCGTCACCGCCCGCACCAGCGCACCACCCGCCGTCCGGCCGTTCGACGACGACCTCGCGACCCGGCTGCTGCACCAGCGCATCGTCGTCCTGGGGCAGGAGGTCGACGACGCCGTCGCGAACCGGGTCTGCGCGCAGTTGCTCCTGCTGTCCGCGGAGGACCCGCGGCGCGACATCGCGCTCTACATCAACTCGCCCGGCGGCTCGGTCAGCGCGGCGCTCGCGATGTACGACACCATGCGGCTCATCCCGAACGACGTCGCGACCCTCGCGATGGGGCTCGCCGCGTCAGCCGCGCAGTTCCTGCTGAGCGCCGGGACGCCCGGCAAGCGGTTCGCGCTGCGGCACGCACGCGTGCTCATGCACCAGCCGTCCGGCGGGATCGGCGGCACCGCCGTCGACATCGCGATCCAGGCGCAGAACATGGCGCACGTGAAGCGCACCATGCAGGGCCTCATCGCCGAGCACACCGGGCAGACCGTCGAGACGATCGAGCGCGACTCCGACCGGGACCGCTGGTTCACCGCGGCCGAGGCGCTCGAGTACGGGTTCGTCGACAAGGTCGTCGAGCACCTCGACGACGTCCGACCCGACGGTGCGCTGCGGAAGGCGGGGCTCTGATGGCCGGCCAGTACACGATCCCGTACGTCGTCGAGCAGCGGCCGACGGGCGAGCGCACGTCCGACGTGTTCTCGCGGCTGCTGTCCGACCGGATCGTCTTCCTCGGCACCGAGATCGACGACGGCGTCGCGAACGTCGTCATCGCGCAGCTGCTGCACCTGCAGTCGGACAGCGCCGAGCTGCCCATCCACGTGTACGTGAACTCGCCGGGCGGCTCGCTGACAGCGCTGCTCGCCGTGTACGACACCATGCAGTACGTCCGGCCGCCCGTCGCGACGTTCTGCCTCGGGCAGGCGGCCTCCGCGGCCGCGGTGCTGCTCGCCGCCGGGACGCCCGGGCAGCGGCACGTCCTCGAGCACGCCCGCGTGCTGCTGCACCAGCCGTCCGGCGGAGCCGAGGGGACAGCCGCCGACCTGGAGATCCAGGCCGCCGAGATCCAGCGGCAGCGCGGGCAGGTCGAGCAGATCCTGTCCCGGCACACAGGTCAGCCCGTCGAGCGGCTGCGCCGGGACACCGACCGCGACCTCATCCTCACCGCCGAGCAGGCCGTCGAGTACGGGCTCGCGGACCGCATGGTCACGACCCTCAAGGACGTGCCCGCCGCGCTGCCCGCCGCGTGACCGCGCGTGCGGCCGGGACCGTCACGGGACCCGGCC
>NZ_JAAXOY010000710.1 GCF_012396155.1 Cellulomonas septica
CGTCGCGAACGAGGTGCAGCCGCACCGGGCCAAGCTCGTCCGGCAGTCCTTGCGGGCGGTCCCGCCGGGTGCTGTCGAGGTCGTCCGGACCGGCGACGGGCGCGTGCTGGGCGACGACGAGCCCGGCGCCTTCGACCGTGTGATGGTCGACGCGCCGTGCACGGGCCTCGGCGCGCTGCGTCGACGCCCCGAGTCGCGGTGGCGGCGGACCCCCGCGGACCTCACGGCGCTGACCGGCCTGCAGCGCGACCTGCTGGGCTCGGCGCTGCGCGCGGTCCGCGTCGGCGGTGTCGTCGCGTACGTCACGTGCTCGCCGCACCTCGCCGAGACTCGGCTGGTCGTGAAGGACGCCCTGCGGGCCGCGGCGAAGGCCGGCATCGACGTCGAGCGGCTCGACACCGCCGCCGTCGTGCAGGGCGTCGCACGGCGCGAGGTCGAGCTCACCGACCGCTCGCACGTGCAGCTGTGGCCGCACGTGCACGGGACCGACGCGATGCATCTGACGCTGCTGCGCCGCACGTCCTGACGCGCACGTCGCCGACGCCCGGGCGACGCGGCGGTGGACGCCTCGGCTGGCTACGCTGACCGCGTGCCCGCCCTCATCAACCCGAGCATCCTGTCCGCCGACTTCGCGAACCTCGAGCGTGACCTCGTGGCGATCGCGACGGCGGACTTCGCGCACGTCGACGTCATGGACAACCACTTCGTGCCGAACCTCACGCTGGGGCTGCCGGTCGTGCGGCGCATCGCGGAGGTGTCGCCGGTCCCGCTCGACGTCCACCTCATGATCGAGGACGCCGACCGCTGGGCCCCCGAGTACGCCGAGGCGGGCGCGGCGTCCGTGACGTTCCACGCCGAGGCCGCGCAGGCGCCGGTGCGGCTCGCACGCGAGCTGCGCGCGGGCGGGGTCCGTGCGGCGGTCGCGCTGCGTCCCGCGTCGCCGGTCGAGCCGTTCCTCGACCTGCTCGCCGAGGTCGACATGGTGCTGGTCATGACGGTCGAGCCGGGCTTCGGCGGCCAGTCGTTCATCGAGGGCACGCTGCCCAAGATCCGGCGGACGCGTGCGGCGATCGACGCCGCCGGCCTCGACACCTGGGTGCAGGTTGACGGGGGAGTGTCGCGCGACACGATCGCGCGCATCGCCGAGGCGGGGGCGAACGTCTTCGTCGCCGGGTCCGCCGTGTACGGCGCGGACGACGTCGCGGCCGAGATCGCCGCGCTCCGCGCGCTCGCCGACGAGGCCTGACGCACGCCCTCACCGTGGCACGTGCCCCCTGGGCTCCCGCCCGGACGTGACGTTCCGGGAGGTGGACCCACCGTTCCGGAGCGTGAGACGACGTCGGCCGCGCGCCGGCCGGGAATTCCCCGTGTGGCAAGATCGTTGGCGCAGTGCAGAACACGAACACGTGCTCCGGGGTCGGTGTAATTCCGAGCCGGCGGTGACAGTCCGCGACCCGCACGGTCCTCACGGACCGGGCGGTTGACCTGGTGGAACTCCAGGACCGACGGTGAAAGTCCGGATGGGAGGAAGTACGTGGCGGGGCGACGCTCGGCGTCGTCCCGTGGCAGGACTCACCCTCCTGCGCGACCCCGGGGCTCGACGGCGCCCGGAGGTGGACCATGACGAGCACGGCGACAGGTGCCCCCAACCCGCCCGCCGTCCCCGCAGCGGCCCCCGCGCGTGCGGCCGCACCCGTCGAGATCGCCGCACTGCGCCAGGCGCTCCTGCTCGCCCGACGCGGACCCCGCCACGGCCCCAACCCGCGCGTCGGGTG
>NZ_JAAXOY010000711.1 GCF_012396155.1 Cellulomonas septica
GGCGCCGTCGGCGGCGCGACGTCCGTGCCACCGTCGGACGGCGGCGGGCCGACGGGCGGGGGGATCGCGGTGGACGCCAGGTCCGCGGCGGCGATCCCCTCGGGGGGCGTCGGGGCGCCGGCCTCGTCGACCAGGCCGTCGGGGTGGATCAGGAGCGACCAGACGCCGTCGGGGTCGCGCACCTGCACCGGCAGCGGCGACCCGACGGAACCGGCCAGGGTCGCGATGCGCTGCGTGATGGCCGCACCCGCCTCCTGGAGGTTCGCGGTCTGCACCTGCTCGATCACGCCGTCGACGGAGATCTCGCCCGTGCCGTCCTCGCGCACCTCGGCGCGGATCTCCGGCAGGCGCGTGGCGGCCGGTGCCTGTCCCTCGGTGTCGGTCATCAGTCGCCCTTCGCTGGCTGGTCGCACGTCCCAGAAACTACGCGCACCGGGCGTACGCCGCATCGCCGAGCCGCAGGCCAGACCCGGTGCCGACGTCCCGAGGAGCCGTCAGTCGGCGATGTCGAGCTCGAACCAGACCGTCTTGCCGGGGTGCCCGTCGGCCCGCGCGGTGGTCCCCCACGACTCCGCGAGCGCCTCGACGAGCGCGAGACCGCGACCGCTGGGCGCCGTCGGCTCGGGGTGCGACACCGTCGGCCGGCCGCCGCCGTCGTCGGTCACGCCGACCCGCACGGTGCGCTCGCCGACGCTCACGTGCACGTGCACGAGCCCGTCGGACGGCCCGTGCAGCACCGCGTTCGACACGAGCTCGCCCGTCAGCAGCTCCACCACCTGGTTGACCGCGCCGGTCACACCCGACTCGGCCACGGTCCGCATGACCCAGTGCCGCGCGGCTCGCGGCGCGGAGCGCTCGGCGCGCACGACGACCTCGTCGTCCACCCGCCACTCCCGCCGGAGGCTCGCGGCGCTCCTCAGGTCTCGCACGTCACCCACCCGTCAAGGGTGCCCGAACGTCCGCCGTCGCGCCGGGCGGACGCCGACGCGTCCGGGTGACGTGCACATGACCTGCACACCGACGCCGGTCAGGCGCGGTGCTCGACCAGCCCCACGAGGTTGCCGTCGGGGTCGCGCACGAACGCCTGCCACTCGTCGGTGCCGGCCGGTCCCAGGGTGTCGTCGTCGTGCCGGAAGATCACGTGCGGCTCGCCCTCGACGGGCACCCGGGCCGCACGCAGCCGCTCGACGGTGGCGGCGACGTCGTCGACGCGCAGGTACAGCAGCGCCGACGGCGCGCCCCTGTCGAGCAGCAGGCGGACGCCGTCGAGGTCGAAGAACAGCAGGCCGGGCGGGTCGAAGCGCGCGGTCGGCCCGCGTCCCAGGAGGTCGGCGTAGAAGGCCGCGGCACGGTCGAGGTCGGTGGCCCGCTGGGCCACCTGCACGAGGCTCATCGCCCCATGCTCCCGCGCGCGGCGCCCGCAGGACAGGCCCGTCGTCGCCGCTGGTCACGCGGCGTCTGAGGTACCTCAGACGCGCCTCACCCCGATCCGGTCGCCGAGACCCGTCGACCGACCGATCCACGGCGGGGGGCCTCACGAGCAACGTGAGGGTCGACGGAGAAGGCATCGCGAGGAGGAGGACACCATGACCGAGCTCTGGGGACCGGCGCTCGACGCCGAGCTCGCGTTCCGCCGCGAGCAGCTCGTCGTAGCCGAACGAGTGGAACCGCTCGGACTCGATGCGCTCGTCGCGCGGGCGGCTGGGGGCGTAGGAGGCGACGAAGTCGTCGAGGTGGGAGCGGGTCAGCGGATTCTGCTTGAGCGTG
>NZ_JAAXOY010000712.1 GCF_012396155.1 Cellulomonas septica
GAGCCGCAGGATCTGGCCTGCGGTCGCGCCGCGCGAGGCCATGAGCGTCTGCTCGGCGGCCCGGCGCTCGGCCAGCAGGCGTGCCGCGAGCAGCAGGACGGTCACCGCGAGCACGACGAGGAGCAGGCCGACGACGACGAGCGTGATGCGCGTGACCGCGAGGCCCGCGACGGCCTCGTCGACGGTCATCGGCAGCACGGTGGCGAGCATCGCGCCCGTCGAGACGGGCGACGCGGCCGCGCTGAGGTTCGCCTGGCCGTCGGTGAGCCGGGCGCGCAGCGCCGCGATGTCGGCCGTCGACGCGTCGCCGAGCTGCGGGTGGGCGACGACGCGTGCCGACGCCACCTGCACGGGACCGCCCACGAGCGCCTCGGGGACCGTGACGAGCGGCCCGTAGAGCGGGGCGGTGTTGAAGCCGAACGTGCCGGGGATCGGCCACGCCGGGTGGTACTGCGCGCCGTCGAGCAGGTCACGGCCCCACAGCGAGCCCGGCCCGTCGAGCTCGTGCACGCCCACCACGACCATCGGGAGGTCCTGCCGGGTCTCCGAGCTGCGGCCGGGGAGGACGGTGCCGACGGTCCAGCCGAGCGCGTCGGCGGCGGTGCGCGGGACGGCGACGGGCACCCGGCCGTCGGCGTCGACGGCGACGTCCGGCCACGACCCGGCCAGCAGCGTCGCGTGCTCGGGGATGGTCGGCTCGGTGGCGAGGTAGGCCATCGGCAGGCTGATCCGGTTGCCGGTGCCCACGTGGTACAGCGCGGAGGTGACCCAGCGGGTCCGGTCGGAGTCGACGCCGCCGAGCAGGTCGTCGAGGTAGCCCTCGGCGACGGGGATCGCCTCGGCCGCGGTCTCGCGGCCGAGCGTCAGCACGACGTCGACGTCGGTGTCCGTGGTCGACGCCCTGCCGAGCGCCTCGCCGAGGGCGCGGGTCTCGCTCGTGTGCAGCAGCAGCGCGAACGTGCCGAGCAGCGTCGCACCCACGAGCGCGACGGCGAGCACGGCGGCGAGCAGCGTGCTCTGCGCGGCGGCGCGGTGCCGCAGCACGCGCAGCGTCCAGCCCAATCGAGCCTCCGGGGACCTCGTCGTCAGCACGCGCCGACGGGGCGACGGGCGCGGGATGCGTCGATGCTAAGCAGCCGTTCGGAGGGTGTGGGAGCGATTCCGCAAGTCCGAGACCGACCTGTGACCTTGCGCAACTCAGGGGGTGAAGAGTCGGTCGGGGATCGCGGCGGAGGCTACCCGTCTGTATATTCCGGCTGGAATAGTTCGACCGGAGGAGGGGGGCGCACGTGCCCGAGCTGTCCGCCGTCGCCGTCCTCGTCCTCGGCCTCCTGCGCGAGCACCCGCGGCACCCGTACGACGTCTTCCAGACGCTCGTCGAGCGCCGCGACACCCGGCTCGTGCGCGTCAACCCCGGGGCCGTCTACCACGCGGTCGAGCGGCTGGCCCGCGACGGTCTCGTCGAGGCGCTCGGCACGGAGCGCAGCGGCAACCGCCCCGAGCGCACGACGTACCGGCTCACCGACGCCGGCCGCACCGCGTACGAGCGGCGGCTCGCGAGCTTCCTCGGGGACGACCACCCGGTCCACCCCGTCTTCTCCGTCGGCCTCGCCGAGGCCGTCGACCTGCACGAGCAGGCCACGGTCGGCGTAGACGGCCGAGATCGGGGCGGTCTGCTCGGCGTACACGTCGAGCCGGTGACGGATGACGTCCTCGGTGTCGT
>NZ_JAAXOY010000713.1 GCF_012396155.1 Cellulomonas septica
GACGGCCTCCGGCCCGGGCGGGAACAGGCCGACGGCGGTCGTCGCGGCGTCGGCCGCGAGCGCGCGGGCACGGTCGAGGGCCTCGTCGAGGGTGTCGCCGCCGACCTCGACCATGAGCCAGCCGCCGCCCGGGGGCAGGTCCGGCACGGCCGCGGCACCCTTGACGCGCCGCACGACGTCGACCAGGCGCGAATCCATGCCCTCGATCGCGAGCGGGCCGTGCGCGAGCAGCGCGGGGACGGCGTCGGCGGCCGTCGGCATGTCCGGGTAGCCCAGCACGACGAGCACGGGGGCCGCCGCGACGGGGACCAGGCGGACCGTCGCGCCGAGCAGCGTCGACACGGTGCCCTCGGTGCCGACCAGGGCCTTCGCCAGGTCCGTCCCGCGCTCCGGGAGCAGGTGCTCGAGCGAGTAGCCCGACACCTGGCGGCCGAACCGGCCGAGCTCGGTGCGGATGACGTCGAGGTTGCTGCGGACGAGCGCGTCGAGACCGGGGACCGCGTCGAGCGCGCCGGCGCCGCTGCGCGCCTCGAACCGGCGGCCCGTGCCGTCGATCGCGTCGAGCGCGAGCACGTTGTCCGCGGTGCGCCCGTAGGCGACCGCGCGCGGGCCGCACGCGTTGTTGCCGATCATCCCGCCGAGGGTCGCGCGGGTCCACGTCGACGGGTCCGGGCCGAACCGCAGGCCGTGCGGCGCCGCCGCCTTCTGCACGGTCGCCATGATCACGCCCGGCTCGACGCGCGCCGTGCGTGCCTCGGGGTCGATCTCGAGCACGCGGTTCACGTGCCGCGAGAAGTCGAGCACGATCCCCGTGCCGACCGAGTTGCCCGCGACCGACGTGCCACCGCCGCGCGACGTCAGCGGGACGCCCAGCGTGCGGGACACCTCCGCGGCGGCGAGCACGTCGTCGACGTCCCGCGGGAACGCGACGACCTGCGGGACCACCCGGTAGTTCGACGCGTCGGTCGAGTACTCCGCGCGGCGGCGCGAGGTGTCGTCGACGTCGCCGCGCAGCGCGGACCGCAGGGCGTGCACGACGTCGTCGGTACGCACGGCGGAGTCGGTCGTGGCGGTCACGGGTGCAGTGTCGCACCGCGTGCCCGGGACCCCGCGCCCCGCCCCGCAGGCTGGGACGGGGCCGGGGGCCGACGGTCAGTCGAGGGCCGCGTCCAGGGTGATCTCCGTGCCCGTGAGGGCCTTGCTCACCGGGCAGCCCGTCTTGGCGGCGTCGGCGGCGCGCTGGAACCCGTCCGCGTCGAGGCCCTCGACCTCGCCGCGGACCGTCAGGTGGATGCCGCTGATGCGGAAACCGCCCGCGGGGTCGGGGCGCAGCGTCACGTCGGCGGTCACCTGCAGCGCGACGGGCGTGCCGCCCGCCTCGGCGATGACCGCGGACAGCTGCATCGCGAAGCACGACGAGTGCGCGGCGGCGATGAGCTCCTCGGGGCTCGTCGTGCCGCCCGCGTCCTCCGCGGCGCGCTTGGGGAACGAGACGTCGTACGTGCCGACGCCCGAGCTCGTCAGCTCGACCTGGCCGCCGCCCTCCATGAGCGTGCCGTTCCAGGCGGTGCGTGCGGTGCGCGTGGGCATGCGGTCTCCTCGGTGTCGTGGCGCGGTGCGCCGGCCCGGCGCACCGCGTCCCACGCTAGGAGCCCGGGCGACGGATCGCGCGCGGTCCCGACCTCCCGGACGCAGGTGCAGGTCAGCGCGCCCGCTCGAGGTGCCCGGCGACGATCTGCGTCGGTGCGCCCGCCTCGCGCAGCGCC
>NZ_JAAXOY010000714.1 GCF_012396155.1 Cellulomonas septica
CGCCGGCGGGTGCGCCGGAGCCGCGGACGTCGAGGCCGAGCATCCGGTCGGCGCGTCCGGCGAGCCACTCCGCGAGGTCGCCGGCGCCGAGGACGGCGAGGTCGAGGGCTGCGGCGGCGACGGCGGCGGGCTTCTCGCTCTCGTCGGGGAGCATCGCGAAGAGGCGGTCGCGCAGGGTGCGGAACTCGAGCTCGTCGAGGATGGTGTGGAGCGCGTGGCGGTCCCAGGGGCGGGCGGCGAGGTCCTCGGGGCCGAGGGGGAGCTCGAGGTCGTCGACGAGGCGGTTGAGCTGCCGGTTGAGGCGGACCTGGTCGAGGTTGTCGCGCAGGGCCTCGCCGGCCTTGCCGGTGACCTTGTCGGCGTTGTCGAGGATGCCCTCGAGGCCGTCGAACTGGCCGATCCACTTGGCGGCGGTCTTGGGGCCGACGCCGGGGATGCCGGGGAGGTTGTCGCTGGACTCGCCGACGAGGGCGGCGAGGTCGGGGTACCGCTCGGGCGGGACGCCGTACTTGGCCTCGACGGCGGCGGGGGTCATGCGCGCGAGCTCGGAGACGCCCTTGACGGGGTAGAGGACGGTGACGTCGTCGTTGACGAGCTGGAAGGCGTCGCGGTCGCCGGTGATGACGAGGACCTGCATGCCCTGCGCGCGGGCTTGCCGGGCGAGCGTGGCGAGGACGTCGTCGGCCTCGTAGTCGGGCTTGGTGATGACGGGGATGTGCATGGTGTCGAGCACGCGGCGGATGACGTCGACCTGGCCGCGGAAGGGCTCGGGGGTGGCGTCGCGGTTGCCCTTGTAGGCCTCGTACTGCTGGGTGCGGAAGGTCGTGCGGCCGAGGTCGAACGCGACGGCGACGTGCGTGGGCTCCTCGTCGCGCAGGAGGTTGGCGAGCATCGAGGTGAACCCGAAGACGGCGTTGGTGGGGTCGCCCGTGGAGGTCGCGAACTTGTCGACGGGGAGCGCGAAGAACGCGCGGTAGGCCATCGAGTGCCCGTCGATGAGCAGGAGCCGCGCGGGCCCGGCGGGTGCGGCCGGGGCGGTCGTGGACAGGGCGGCTGGCTGTGCGTCGCTCACGGGTGCCAACCTATCTGCCATGTCCGACACCACCGACGCGCTCGCCGCGATGCCGCCCACCACGGGGACCCTGCTCGAGCGGATGGGGATCGAGGTGCTGGAGCTGTCGGCGGACCGCACGGTCGGCGCGATGCCGGTCGAGGGGAACACACAGCCGTACGGGTTGCTGCACGGCGGCGCGTCGGCGGTCCTGGCGGAGACGCTCGCGTCCTACGCGGCGCAGGTGCACGCGGGTGCGGGGCGGGCGGCGGTCGGCATCGAGATCAACGCGACGCACCACCGGTCGGCGCGGTCGGGCGTGGTCACGGGGACGGCGACCGCGCTGCACCTCGGGTCGAGCCTCGCGAGCTACGAGGTCGTGGTCGTGGACGCCGACGGGCGGCGGCTCTGCACGGCGAGGGTGACCTGCATGCTGATCGACGCGCGGCGCTGAGCGGCGGCGTCGACGCGGGGCGTCGGGACGGAGGGCACGGGCTCGACGAACCCGGTCGCGCGGATGCGGCCCTGGCGGCGGCGCGCGATGAGGTCCTCGATGCCTCGGGATCCCGCGCGGCGCGGCACGCCCGTGTGGGTGGCGGGCGCGAGGTCGTGCGCGAGGCGGCGCTGCAGGGCGGAGGTCGCCCACCCGGTTGGCCAGCACGGCGCCGAGCGCGGACACGCCGATCGCGCCGCCGAGCGTCCGGAAGAACGCG
>NZ_JAAXOY010000715.1 GCF_012396155.1 Cellulomonas septica
CCGGCGGGTACGGGTGGACATGCGTGTGCCTCTCGACGGCAGGACGGATCGCGCCGCGGCCCCCTGCGGGCGTGCGGCGGTCGGTGCTGGTGGTGCGCGGGGGAGAGGTGCCCTCGGTGCGAGGGCGGCGACGGTCCGGGGAGGGACGTCACACGCGGCGTGGGGGCGCCGCGGACCGGTCAGCGGTCGACGACGGCGTGGTCGTCGGTCACCGGCGGGCGGGACACGCCCGACACGAGCGGGCCACGCGCAGCACGGCTGCGGTGGCGAGTGCTCGGTGGGACGACATGGGGAACACCGTGCCAGCACCTCCGAGGGGCGAGAAGACCCCTCCCAAATCCTGAGATATCCGGTCGGGATTTCTCAGCGGCGCCGCCAGGCCTGTGAGGACTGCGCGGGCGTCAGCGCACCTCGAGGACCGTCCACCAGTCGTTGCCGTCGCGCCCGGGGAAGCCCGTGACCTCCTGCTGACCGGCCGTGACCTGCGGGTCCGAGCGCCGGTGCGAGTGCAGCGCCACGCCCGTCGCGACGTGCACGAGCCGCACGCGCGACCCCGCACGCCAGCGTCCGCCACCGTCGACCTCGACGCGCCAGTCGTCGTTGCCGTCGCCCACGCCGTCACGGCCGAACGCCGTGACCTCCTGCTGACCGGTCAGCGGCGACGGGAAGCCGCGGTGGCTGTGCAGGTTCCGGCCGGTCCCGACGTGCCGCAGCCGCAGCACGTCGCCGTGCCGCAGCACGTGCCCGTCGCCGACCCCGGCGGCGTTCCCGTGCGGCGCCGCGAGCCGCCACAGGTCGTTGTCGTCGGACCCGTCGAACGCCGTGACCTGCTGCTGCCCCGACGTGCGCGGATGCGTGTACGCGAGCCCGTGCGAGTGCAGCGAGCGGCCCGTCCAGACGTGCGACAGCTTGACGACGTCCCCGGTGCTCACCTGCCGGTCGCGCGACGGCGCCGTGCGGGTCAGCACGCGCGGCGGCTTGGGCGTGTAGTCCTGCACGAAGAACCCGCGCCAGCGCCGGCCGTTCGACGCCGACCAGTCCTTCTGCCCCGGCTCGGAGGTGAACACGACCTCGCGCCCCGGCGAGTTGGGGTCGTACACCTGGAGCGCGACGCGGCCCGTCGCGCGGTCGACGTCGTACCCGTACGCCACGACCTGGTGGTTGTCGCCGACCTTCGCGAGCGACCGCGCCACGACGAGGCCCAGGACGACCGGGCGGCCCGCGTCGACGGACGCGATGACCCGCGGGACCTCCTCCTCCTTCGTCCAGCGGCTCACGCCCTTGAACACCCACGTCTCGTCGTCGGAGTGCAGCGTCCACGTGAGGAACTTCGTCGCCGAGCCCGTGAGGAACGACTGGAGCTGGCGGTCGTGGACGTACTTCGCGAGCCAGTTCTCGTCCGGCGGGACCCGCTCGGGCGCGTACAGGTCCGCGGACCAGCGGGGGACCGGGCGGCCCGAGAGGAAGTAGTCGAGCGCCGCGTACGACATGCCGCCGCACCGGCCCGCCGTCGTGATCGTCGTGCCGTTGGGGAGCGTGATGAGCTCGTCGACGAACGCGTTCGGGAACGCGAACCCGTGCACCGCGGGGTCGAAGTCCACGCGGCGCCGCGCGCGGGTGTCGTCGTCGGTGGGGACGGGCGGGGGCAGCGGCGACGGCGACGGGACCGGGGGGTGCGGGTCGGGCATCGTCGGGTCCTTCGTCGGCCGCTCGGGCCCTGTCGTCGCGCGGTGTGGCGGGCGGCCCCGGCGGACCTGCCA
>NZ_JAAXOY010000716.1 GCF_012396155.1 Cellulomonas septica
CCACGCCTGGTCGCCAGCCTCCCGGTCGCCACGCGCGTCCGCGACAGCGGCGACGAGCGGGGCGTCGCGCGCAGCCTCGCGCAGCCACGACCATGCGCGGTCGTCGCCCAGGGCCGCGTGAGCGGCGGCCTGCACGACCTCCGATCCCCTGTACCCGTCCTGCTCGGACCCCGTCGGCGGCGTCGTGGCACCCAGGACGTGGACGGCCTCCGGCGCGCGGCCGACGAGGACCAGGTCCCGAGCGTGCGCGACGACGACGCCGAGCAGGTCGGGCCTGCGGCGGGGGTGCCGCTCGACGAGCGCGATCGCGAGCGACGGCTCGCCCGCCGAACGGGCCGCGTCGACCCAACCCGACCACGCGTCCTCGACGTCCCCCACCGGGAGGTCGCCGATCGCGGGCCGCACGGCGTCCTGGGTGCTCACACCGCCCCATCGGCGGTGCGGCGCCCCTGCTTGACCCCAGGGAGGCAGCTCGACGACGGTCAGCGCAGGGCCGGGACGACCTCGCGCTCGAAGAGCTCGATGCCCGAACGGTCGTAGGCGGCCTCCGCGAAGTACGTGATCGCGTACGTCATGCCGAGCTTCTCGAGGTCCTGGAGCTTCTCGACGAGCTGCTCCGGGGTGCCGACGAGCACACCCTTGCGGAACTCCTCGGCGACCTCGGGGGCCTTGTTCGGGACGGTGAGCGACAGGTGCTCCTCGACCCACGCCATGCGGTCGTCGACGTCGGCCTCGGTCTCGCCGATCACCACGTTGAAGTTCGACGAGCGCGTGATCTCCTCGAACGGGCGGCCGATGGCCTCGCAGTGGCCGCGCAGCACCTCCGACTTGTGCGTGAAGACGTCGGGGTGCCCGTCGAAGTTGGTGAACTGCGCGTGCTCGGCGGCGATGCGCAGCGTCTTCTGCTCGCCGCCGCCCGCGATCCACAGCGGCGGGCCGTCGACCTGGAGGGGGAGCGGCGCGAGCTGCGCACCGTCGACCTGGTAGTGCTTGCCGTCGAACGTGGCGACGCCGTTGGTCCAGAGCTGCTTGAAGATCTGCACGCCCTCGTCGAGCATCGCCAGGCGCTCGCCCGCGCGCGGGAAGCCGTAGCCGTACGCGCGCCACTCGTGCTCGTACCAGCCGGCGCCGATGCCCATCTGCACGCGGCCGCCCGAGATGACGTCGGCGGTCGCGGCGACCTTCGCGAGGTAGGCGGGGTTGCGGTACGCCATGCACGTGCACATCTGGCCGAGCTTCACGCGGGACGTCGTCGCCGCGTACGCGTTGATGAGGCTCCACGCCTCGTGCGTCGCCTCGCCGTTGGGCTCGGGCACGGCGTGGAAGTGGTCGTACACCCAGATCGAGTCGAAGGCGTCGCCCTGGTCGGCGTGCTGGGCGAGCCCGTTCATGACCGACCAGTGGTCGCGGGGCTCGATGCCCGTGAGGTCCTGCCGCCAGCCCTGGGGGATGAAGAGTCCGAAGCGCATGCTCGGCACGTTACCTGCGCGCACGCCAGGATGAGACTCGTGCTGCTGTCGTGGAACGCCGCCTCCGTCCGTGCCGCCGAGGAGCCCCTGCTCGACGCGGGCGTCCCGCTCATGGAGCGCGCCGCGTTCGCGCTGCACGGCGTGGTCGTGCGCGAGGTCGTGCGGCGTCGCGGACGGTTCGCGGGTGCGCGCGTCGTCGTGCTGGCCGGGGCCGGGAACAACGGGGGAGACGCGCTGCACGCGGGGGCCCTGCTCGCGCGGCG
>NZ_JAAXOY010000717.1 GCF_012396155.1 Cellulomonas septica
CACGGCGACGGCGCGGTTGAGGTCGACGACGGGCGACGGCGCGAGCTGGGCCAGCGCGTCGTACAGCGCGACGACCGCCTCCCAGTCGGTGTCCTCGAACCGCGCGGCGCGGCTGTGGCACGCGGCGATCGCGGCCTGCAGCGTGTACGGGCCGAGCGGCCGGCCGAGCGTCGTCGCGCGGTCGAGCGCCGCGAGCCCGTGCATGACGAGCGTGCGGTCCCAGCGTGTGCGGTCCTGATCGGCGAGCAGCACCGGCTCGCCCGACGCGTCCGTGCGCGCGTCGAACCGCGACGCCTGGAGCTCCATCAGGGCGACGAGCCCGTGCACCTCGGGCTCGCGCGGCAGCAGGCCGGTGAGCGCCCGGCCCAGCCGCATCGCCTCCGCAGCCAGGTCCCGCCGCACCCACGTGTCGCCGCTGGTCGCGGAGTGCCCCTCCGTGAAGACGAGGTAGACGACCTCCAGCACCGACGCGAGGCGCGACGGCAGCTCGTCGGCCTGCGGCACCTCGAACGGCACGTGCGCCTCGGCGAGCGTGCGCTTCGCGCGGGAGATCCGCTGCCCGATCGTCGGCGACGGGACCAGGAACGCACGCGCGACCTCGTCGGTCGTGAGCCCGCAGAACAACCGCAGCGTGAGCGCGACCCGCGACTCGCGGGGCAGGACCGGGTGGCACGTGAGGAGCACGAGCGCGAGCAGGTCGTCGTCGACCGGCCGGTCCACGACCGCGTCGGCGCCGGGCTCGTGCCGCCCGTCCACGGCCGCGAGCGCGTACTTCGCGTCCCGCGTCTGCTCGCGCCGGATCACGTCGACCGCGCGCCGCCGCGCCGCCGTCATGAGCCACGCGCCCGGCCGGTCCGGGACGCCGTCGCGCGGCCACTGCTCGAGCGCCTGGACGAACGCGTCCTGCGCGAGCTCCTCCGCGAGCCCGACGTCCCGGACCAGCCGGGTCAGCGAGGCGACGAGCCGCGGCGACTCGATGCGCCAGACGGCCTCGACCGTGCGCCGCGGGTCGGTCATCGTCGCGTCCCGTCGCCTCGCCGCCCGGCGTCAGCCGTGCTGCGCCTTGATCTGCTCGGCGAGCTTCTCCTCCGCCGCCGCGACCTCCGGCGTGTAGGCGTCGCCGAAGTCCTCGATCGACGCGATCGGACGGATCTCCAGGACCGCGCGCGGGCCGGACTGGTTCGCGGGGCAGCGCTTGGCCCACTCGACGGCCTCCTCGAGCGAGGACACCTCCCAGATCCAGTAGCCCGCGATGAGCTCCTTCGCCTCGACGAACGGGCCGTCGACGACCGACGTCGTCCCGCCCTCGAACACGACGCGCGCGCCGCGCGCGCTCGGCAGCAGCCCCTCGCCGCCGAGCATGATCCCCGCCTGGACCAGCTCCTCGTTGTAGCGGCCCATCTGCTCGAACATCTCGGTGGTCGGCTCGATCTTCGCCTCGTCGGCGCCCGCACCCTCGATCATCACCAGGACCTTCATGACCGTCCTCCTCCTCGTGGTGGTCCGCCCGACGCTAGTGCCGGAGCGGCTCTCACTCCCCTCGTCGAACGGCCCGGACGTTCTTCGACACGCCTTCCCGACGAGTTTCCGGACGGGTCTGCCGAGGCCACCGCACGACCCCGAGGAGGGCGCCGACGGCGAGGCCCAGCCCGTGGCCGTCGAGCGCGACGGTGAGCGCGACGGCGACAACGGCCGCGAGCGTCGCGGCGGCCGGGAGCGCGAGCCGGCCG
>NZ_JAAXOY010000718.1 GCF_012396155.1 Cellulomonas septica
GCCGGCCTGCTCGCGCTGCTGTTCCTGCACCGGTCGCGCGCCGCACTGCTGTGGTGGGCCGGCGTGGCGTACGTGGTCTCGATGAGCGCCGGCGGGAGGACGCGAACACCGAGGAGGACCACGCCCGCGGGTACTACCGCGACCGCGTCGTGGTCGAGCTCGCGCAGAACGCCGCCGACGCGGCCACGCGTGCGGGCGTCGAGGGTCGGCTGCTGCTGCGCCTGGCGCGGGCGGACGACGGCACGCTCGTGCTGGTCGCCGCTCCCCCGCCCTTGCCCATGACGTCCGCGAGCGTGAACGTGAGGCGTCCGTCGGTGAGCGCCCAGTCGAAGAAGTCGCCGCCGACCCCGCGCGCGCGGGCAGGCACGCACCTGCGATGCCGTAGCCGGGGACGTCGGGCACCGTGCGCGGCAGGAGGCCGGCCTGGACCTGCGCCGCGCGCTGCAGCTCGTCGTCGACGACGAGCTCCTGCTCGACCCACGACGCGAGGTCGCGCAGCAGCACCGCGTCCTGCGCACCGAACTCGCGCGGCTGCACGTCCATCAGGCAGAACGTGCCGACGCGGTGACCGCCGGGCGCGACCAGCGGATGCCCCGCGTAGAAGCGCAGGTGCGGGTCGTCGACGACCCACGGGTTCTCGACGAACCGCGGGTCGGCGGTCGCGTCCTCGACGACGAACGTGCCGGGCTGCTCGATCGTGAACCGGCAGAACGACGTGTCGCGCGCGGCCTCGTCCTGCTCGAGCCCGACCTTCGCCTTGTAGAACAGCCGGTCACGGTCGACGAGCGACACGAAGACCGTCGGCACGCCGAAGAGCTGCTGCGCGAGCCGCACGACCCGGTCGAACCGCTCCTCCGGCGGCGTGTCGAGCATGTCGAGCTGGGCGAGCGCGGCGAGCCGCGCGTCCTCTGTGGTCTCCACCCCCATGTCATCGACGGTAGCCAGGGGCGACCAAACCCGGCATCTGGACGCCTGCCCGTTGTCCGGTTCCTCCCGGAGTGCGGCACCGGGTGCGGCAGAGATCACCCGCGGACACCCGCCGGGACGCGTCGCGAACCCGTCGGAAAAGCGTGTGACACGCGTATCTGGCGAGTGGTTCGGTGTCCTTGATCCACCGACGACCGGGCCGGCAGGGCCCGGCTTCGTCATGCCCGCACCACCCCACACCCACCCACCGGCGACGGTCCCGTCGTCGTGCCCGAGGAGCCCACCGTGCATCCCACCATGACCCACGAGCTCGCCCGCCAGGAGAACGCCCGCCGCCTCGAGGAGGCGACGATCGCCCGCGCCCGTGCCCGCGTCACCGCCGAGAGACACGCGTCCGACGCCACGAGGCGTCCGCCGCATACCGAGCGCGTCGCGCTTCCCCTGCTCCTTGCCGGCCTGTTCGCCGGCAGCTACTCCGGCGCCGTCGCCCGCTGACGCCGCCGCACCGAGGCCGGTGCCCCACCCGGGGTGCCGGCCTCGGTCGTGTCCGGGACCCTGCAGCCCTCGCGCCGGTGCAGGAGCGGAGGGGTCCTCTCCGGCGGAGCGTCGGCCGGCGTCCGACCGCTGCACCGGCGCTCGCGGAGGCGCCCTTCACCCCGGCGGAGGACAGCGGCCTCCCGCACCGGTCCGTCGTGCCACCATGTGCGCCATGCCGCCCGCCGCCCGCCACCGCACCCGCGAGGCGCGCTGATGGGGC
>NZ_JAAXOY010000719.1 GCF_012396155.1 Cellulomonas septica
CAAGCTCGTCGCCGACTGGATCGACCGCCGCCTCGGCCCCGACGGCGACCTGCGCCCGCTGTGGCCGCGCGACGTGCTGGCCGACGCCGTCGCCGCCGCGCACGACGCCGGTGCGCGCGTCACCGCCCACACGTTCGCGACCGAGTCGCTCGACGACCTGCTCGACGCGGGCGTCGACTGCTTCGAGCACGCGACGGGCGCGTCCCCCGAGCACGTCGAGCGCATCGCCGCCGCGGGCATCCCCGTCACCGCGACGCTCCTGCAGGTCGCGCAGTTCCCGGCGATCGCTGCCCAGGGAGCCGAGCGGTATCCCGTGTTCGCGGCGCGCATGCGGGCGATGGGGGAGCGGCGGTACGACCACGTGCGCGACCTGCACGACGCGGGCGTCCGGGTGCTCGTCGGCACCGACGCGGGCGGCACGATCGGGCACGGCCGGATCGCCGACGAGGCCGCCGAGATGGCGCACGCGGGCATCCCCGCCCGGGACGTCGTCGCGGCGGCGAGCTGGCGGACCCGCGCGTGGCTGGGCGTCGACGGGCTGAGCGAGGGCGCGTCGGCGGACCTGGTGGTCTACACCGCCGACCCGCGGGAGGACGTGCGCGTGCTCGCCGACCCGGCCGCCGTCGTCCTGCGCGGCCGGCGGGTGCGCTGACCCGTCGTCGCACGCAGCCGACCGGCTTGGGAGCACGGCGCGTCGTCTGGCACAATGGTCGGCTGTACCCGATGGCTGCAGCCCCTCTACCTGCGTCCGTCGTGTCCTCGGCCGGACGGTGCGCCCACCCCACGGGCAGCGCCTCGAGGCCACCCCAGCAGATCCAGGAGAAGACCACACCGTGGCCACGAAGATCCGTCTCAAGCGTCTCGGCAAGATCCGGGCGCCGTACTACCGCATCGTCGTCGCGGACTCGCGCACCAAGCGCGACGGCCGCGTCATCGAGGAGATCGGCAAGTACCACCCGACCGAGGAGCCCTCGTTCATCGAGATCACCTCGGACCGCGCGCAGTACTGGCTCGGTGTCGGCGCGCAGCCGACCGAGCAGGTCCTCGCGCTCCTCAAGGTCACCGGCGACTGGCAGAAGTTCAAGGGCCTGCCGGGCGCCGAGGGCACCCTCAAGACCAAGGGCGAGAAGGTCGACCCGAAGGCCGCGATCGAGGCCGCCGCCGCTGACGCCGAGAAGGTCAAGGCGACGGCGTCGGAGAAGAAGGCCGCCGCTGCGGAGGCCCCGGCCGACGAGGCGCCCGCCGCCGAGGACGAGCAGGCCTGATGCTCGCCGACGCGCTCGAGCACCTGGTGCGCGGGATCGTCGACCACCCGGACGACGTGCGCGTGAGCGCCTCGTCCCTGCGGCGCGGCGAGCTCCTCGAGGTCCGGGTCCACCCGGACGACCTCGGTCGCGTCATCGGTCGCGGCGGACGCACCGCCCGTGCGCTGCGCACCGTCGTCGGGGCGCTGTCCCCGGACGGTGCGGTGCGCGTCGACGTCGTGGACGTCGACCGCCGCTGACCCGCCCCCGGGTGCGCCACCGCGGTGGCCGCCCGACGGCTCGACAGGCCCGGTCCCCTAACCTGGGGACCGGGCCTGTGCCGTGCCCGCCCGTCGTCGCCCGCCCGGTGCAGGGCGCCCGATCCACGCCGTACCCACGCCGTCCCCTCGGAGGAACCCCATGCTGCTGACCGTCGCGCGGATCGGACGTGCGCACGGCCTGCGCGGCGAGGTCGCGCTCGACC
>NZ_JAAXOY010000072.1 GCF_012396155.1 Cellulomonas septica
GGCGACCGACCCGGACGAGACGGACCTCGACGCCGGGGCCGAGCCCACGGACGACGTCCCGACCGACGAGACGACCCGCCTGCCCGTCCCGCGACCGAGCGGTGCCACGGTCGCCCTGCCGATCGGCCTCGGCGCCGCCCCGCCGTCGGCACCGGTCCGCGTCGTCGACGCCGCACCGCCCCCGCGCCGCCGACGCGTCCGCATGCTCGCGATGCTCCTCGTGCTGCTCCTCGCGATCGGCGGGCTGGGCACGTGGTGGTACCTGCGGGTCGGCCCGGGCGCGTGGACGACGGTCCCGTCCGTGCTGCAGGTGACCGAGGACGAGGCGAAGGCGGCCCTCGACGACGCCGGTCTCGACGCCAGCCGGGTCGAGGCGTTCGACCCCACGGCCCCCGTCGGGACCGTGGTCGCGAGCGACCCCGCGGTCGGCGAGCGCGTGCGCAAGGAGGGCGTCGTCGAACTCACGGTCTCCAAGGGCCCCGACTACGTGAACGTGCCCCAGGGCGTCGTGAACGAGCTCCAGGCGAACGCCGAGAAGACGCTCGCCGACGCCGGGCTGAAGGCGACCTACCCGCCCGCCGAGTACCACGACACCGTCCCGAACGGCGTCGTCATCAGCGCGACGCTGCCCGACGGCTCACCGGCCGACCCGGGCGTCCGCAGCACGCGCGGGACCGAGGTCGCGCTCGTCGTCTCGAAGGGCCCCGCGCCCGTGACCGTCGTGAGCGTGGTCAACGAGCCGCTCGACGCGGCGACCGCGACGCTCGACGGGCTGGGCCTCAAGGTCGCGACGAACGAGGCGTTCAGCGACACGGTCGAGGCGGGGCACGTCGTGTCGCAGGACCCGGCCGACAAGACCGTCCTGCACCGCGGCGACACGGTGACCCTGACCGTCTCCAAGGGCCCGGAGCTCATCCCGCTGCCCAACGTGTACGGCACGAACGTCAAGACGGCGACGCAGACGCTCGAGGACGCGGGCTTCGTCGTGAAGGTCGCGCACCCGCAGGGGATCTCGCCGCTCAACATGGTCTACTCGCAGAGCCCGGCGGGCGGCGACGGCAAGACCGCCCCGCGCGGCAGCACCATCACGATCAACGTCTTCTGACGGGCGGACGACGGCCGGCCCACGCCGGGCCGCTGACGACGAAGGGCCCCGCCGGTCGACACCGACGGGGCCCTTGCGTCGTGAGGGCCGGTCAGGCCTTGCGGAGCAGCTCCACGACCTGGAACGCCATCTCGAGCGACTGCTGGTGGTTCAGCCGCGGGTCGACGAGCGTCTCGTACCGGAGCGCGAGGCCCTCGTCGTCGATCTCCTCCGAGCCGCCGAGCACCTCGGTGACGTCGCCACCGGTGAGCTCGATGTGCAGGCCGCCCGGCACGGTGCCGAGCGCGCGGTGCACCTCGAAGAAGCCCGCGACCTCGTCCATGACGTCGGAGAACCGGCGCGTCTTGTAGCCGGTCGCCGACGTGATGCCGTTGCCGTGCATCGGGTCGCACACCCACGTCACGGGACGCCCGTCGGCGGTCACCTTCTCGACGAGCGCGGGCAGCAGGTCGCGGACCTTGCCGGCACCCATGCGCGTGATGAACGTGATCCGGCCCGGCTCGCCGCTCGGGTTCAGCCGGTCGATGAGCGCGAGCGCGTCGTCGCCCGTCGACGTGGGCCCGAGCTTGATGCCGATCGGGTTCTGCACGCGCGAGAAGTAGTCGACGTGCGCGCCGTCGAGCTGACGCGTGCGCTCCCCGATCCACAGGAAGTGGGCCGAGCAGTCGTACGGCAGGCCCGTGCGCGAGTCGATGCGCGTGAGCGGCCGCTCGTAGTCGAGCAGCAGCCCCTCGTGCGACGAGAAGAAGTCCACGGTGCGCAGCGCGTCGAAGTCGGCGCCGCACGCCGCCATGAACCGGATCGCGCGGTCGATCTCGGCGGCGATCTCCTCGTAGCGCGAGTACGCCGGGTTCGTCGTGAACCCGCGGTTCCACTCGTGCACGCGCAGCAGCGACGCGAAGCCGCCCGTCGTGAACGCGCGGATGAGGTTCAACGTCGACGCGGACGTGTGGTAAGCCTCGAGCAGGCGCTGCGGGTCGGGGACGCGGGCCTCGGACGTGAAGTCGAAGCCGTTGATGATGTCCCCGCGGAACGCCGGCAGCGTCACGCCGTCGCGCGTCTCGGAGTCCGAGCTGCGCGGCTTGGCGTACTGCCCCGCCATCCGGCCCATCTTGATGACGGGCAGGCTCGCGCCGTAGGTCAGCACGACGGCCATCTGGAGGATCGTCTTGATCTTGTTCCGGATGTTGTCGGCGGTCGCCTCGGCGAACGTCTCCGCGCAGTCCCCGCCCTGGAGCAGGAACGCCTCACCGCGGCCCGCGGCGGCGAGCTGGCCGCGCAGCGCGTCCGACTCCCCCGCGAAGACCAGCGGCGGCAGCGCGGCGAGCCGCGACGACACCTTCTCGAGCGCACCCCGGTCGGGCCACTGCGGCTGCTGACCCGCGGACAGGTCCCGCCAGGCGTCCAGCCCGGCGAGCACCTGCGGGTCCGGCTCGACGCTCATGAGTGGCTCGCCGCGACGAGCGGCTGGCCGATGTCCGCCAGCAGCTCGCCGAACCAGGGCTGCGAGACGTCGAACGCCTTGCCGCCCGCGATGCGCGGGAACTCGATGGCGCGCAGCACGTCGCCCTGCTCCTCGTCGTGGCCGATGACGCCCGACTCGCCGCGCAGCGCGCACTCGACCGCGAGGTCGGTCATCGACTTGATGAGGCGCAGGTCCTCGGCGTTCGCGGCCGCGGCGCGCGAGTAGTAGCCGGACTTCTGGACCATCGTCTTCTCGGCGCCGAGCTTCTCCGCGAACTGCTTCGCGAACCACTGACCGGGGTTGATGGTGTCGAGCTTGACGTGACCGAACGGGTCGCGCTCCGGGGGCGTGCCCGCCGCGGTGAGCTGCTCGACGATCTCGTGCATGCCCGCACCCTCCGACAGGAAGATGTTGACGTTCCCCTGCTCGTCCATGACCTTCTTGAGGCGCTCGGCCTCGGCGTCGATGTCGAGCGCGAGCTCGGGCACGAAGACGGCGTGGATGTCCCAGCGCTCGCGCGTGAGGCCGATGCCCGGGACCCACTCCTGCTGGTCGAGCCACTTGCGGTACTCGGCGGCCGCGGCGGCGGTCAGCCACCCGCAGTGCCGGCCCATGACCTCGTGGACGATGAGCATGCGCGGGCCCGAGCGGTGCTCGCCGATGACGTTGGCGGCGAAGCCGGCGGCCTCCTCGGCCGCGGTCCACGCGCCGAGCGACTGGCGGATCGGCACCACGTCGTTGTCGATCGTCTTGGGCAGGCCCACGACGGTCAGGCCGTAGCCGTTGTCCGCGAGGTAGGCGGCCAGGTCCGCGGCGGTCGTGTTGGTGTCGTCGCCGCCGATCGTGTGGAGCACGTCGACGCCGTCGGCCTTGAGCTGCTCCGCCGCGACCTGCAGCGGGTCCTGGCCCTCCTGCACCAGGCCCCGCTTGACGCAGTCCTTGGCGTTGGTGAGCTTGACGCGCGAGTTGCCGATCGGCGATCCGCCGAAGCGGTGCAGGATCCCGGCCTTCTTGCGGGTCTCCGCGTCGATCACGATCTTGTCGCCGCGCAGCAGGCCGTAGTACCCGTGCTCGTAGGCGATGATCTCGACGTCCGGCGCGATCTCGGTGTAACGCTCGATGAGGCCACCGACGGCGGACGACAGGCACGGAGCGAAGCCACCTGCGGTCAGGAGGGCGACGCGACGAACCGACATGAGACACACCTCTCGTAGATGAGCACGGCGGACGCGCTGCGGCGTTCCCGCCCTGACGTGCCGGACCCGGTCTCCCGTCGGGGGACGTCGGGTGAGTGCACGGTCGGTCGAGACCGACGGGCTCATCCTACTGACGCGCGGACCCGTCCTCGGGTGGGACCGGAACCTGGACCTCCGGGACCGGGCGGCCGCCGGGCGCCGACGGCAGGTGGTCCTGCGCGTCGCCCGTCGCAGCCGGGTGACCGGTGGCGATGCGCGCCTTCTGGGTCGCCGCGTAGACGTCGACGTACTCCTGGCCGGACAGGCTCATGATCGCGTACATGATCTCGTCGGTGACCGACCGCAGGATGAAGCGGTCGTTCTCCATGCCCTGGTAGCGGCTGAAGTCGAGCGGCTCACCGATGACGACACCGATGCGCATGACCTTCGGGATCTTGCGGCCGAGCGGCTGCGCGATCTCCGTGCCGACCATCGCGACCGGGATCACGGGGGCGCCGGACTCGAGCGCGAGCCGCGCGACACCCGTCTTGCCGCGGTACAGGCGGCCGTCGGGACTGCGGGTGCCCTCGGGGTAGATGCCGAAGAGGTCACCCTCGCGCAGCCGCCGCAGGCCCGTGTTGAGGGCCGCCTCGCTGGCCTTGCCGCCGCCCCGGTCCACGGGGATCGTGCCGACGCCGCGCATGAAGCCCGCGGTCATCCGGCCCTTGATGCCGCGGCCCGTGAAGTACTCCTGCTTGCCGATGAAGACGAGCTCGCGGTCGAGCACGAGCGGCAGGAAGAACGAGTCGATCACCGCGAGGTGGTTGCTCGCGAGGATCGCGGCGCCGCGCGCGGGGACGTGCTGCGCACCGCGCACCCACGGTCGGTACACGAGGTGCAGCAGCGGGCCCACGAACACCCGCTTCATCAACCAGTAGAACAACAGCCCACCTCTCAGCCGACTCACCGGCACGTTCCGGCCCGCCCACGGGCTCCTGACGGACCGGCCCGCGCGGCTCGGGACGACGCCCCTGACCGATCGACCGGCGCAGGGCGTCCCCGACCGCTGCGTCCGACTCTAGAGTGCTCTCATGGCTGCACGCCCCGACGACCCCGACGACGCGGTCCCCCCTCCGGGGTCCGACGCGCCGGGACCGGCCGACGACGCGCACGCCGAGACCGACGACGAACGTTGGGACGCGATCGTCGCACAGCTCGGCGACCTCGCCGGCTACACGGGCGAGGACGACGACGACGAGGACCCGTCCGGCCGAGCCGCCACGCCGCCCGATCCCACGCCCGACGCGACCGCGTGGACGTCCGAGGCGCGCGTCGTGCGCTCCGCACGTGACACGTCGGGACGCGACTGGTCGGGCACCGACCAGATCGACGACGCCGAGCAGGCCGTCGACGCCGAGGAGCACTTCGTGCCGCCCGACCCGGGCCCCGTGCTCGGCGGCGACCCGCTGCTGACGATGGCGTGGATCGCGGCGGCGGGCATGCCGCTGTTCCTGCTGGCCGTCGTGCTGTTCTGGCGCGACGCGCCCAGCGCGATCGTGCAGGCCGCGGCCGCGGTCTTCGTCATCGGCGTCGCGGTGCTCGTCTGGCGCATGCCGCACCGGCGCGACCCGGAGGACGACGACACGGGCGCCGTCGTCTGACCGCGCCCGCGCCGACCGCGAGGTCAGGCCCGCGACGTCGTGCCCGGGCTGTCAGAGGCGTGCGAGGTCCGCCGCGCCGACCATGCCGGCGTCGTTGCCCATCGCGGCGGCGACGAACGACGCCTCCGGACGGTGCCCGCGCGCCGAGAGCTGCTCCCCGAAGCCGCGGCGCGCCGGGCCGAGCAGCAGCTCGCCTGCCGCCACGACACCGCCGCCGACGACGATGAGCGCGGGGTCGAGCAGCGCCGTCGCCGACGCCGCACCCTCCCCGAGCCAGCGACCGAGCTCGGCGAGCAGCTCGATCGACAGCGGGTCGCCCTCCTCGGCGGCCTGCGTGATCTGCGGGCCCACGATCTTCTCGGCGTCGCCCGCGAGCTGCAGCAGCCGCTCGGCGCGCTCGGGCTCGCGCAGCACCGCGGCCTGGGCGTCGCGGACGAGCGCGCTGCCCGACGCGTACTGCTCCCAGCAGCCCTCGTGGCCGCAGCCGCAGTAGTGGCCGCCCGGCACGACGCGCATGTGCCCGACCTCCGACGCGACACCCCACGCACCGCGCACGAGCTCGCCGTTCGAGACGATCGCGCCGCCGAGGCCCGTGCCGACCGTGAGCAGGAGCATGTCGTCGACGTCGCGCGCGGCACCGAACCGGAACTCGGCCCAGCCCGCGGCGTTGGCGTCGTTCTCGACGACGATCGTGAGGTCGTCGTCGATGAGCGCCTTCACCTTGTCGCGCAACGGGTAGTCGCGCCACGCGATGTTCGGCGCGAACAGCACGCCCGAACGGTCGGCGGCGACGAAGCCGGCCGCGGCCAGGCCCATGGCCCCGACCTCGTAGGAGCCCGACAGCTCGCGGTAGACCTGGGCGATCGCGCGGTCGATGCCCGCGACGTCGTCCGGGGACGTCTCGACGCGCGTCTGCGCGAGGATCACGCCCTCCTCGTCGACGACGCCTGCCGCGATCTTCGTCCCGCCGATGTCCACACCGATGGCGTGCATGTCCGTGAGTGCTCCTACGCGTCAGTGCCGGGGTCTGCGACCGAGAGGTCCGCGGCACCACGCTAGCGGCCCGCGGACCCGACACGTGCGCCGATCGTCCTGCTGGTCCCACGGCATGCGACACGTTCGGGCGACGATGTGGCCCTTGTCACGTCCCGTATCCTCGTCGCACACTTCGCCACTGCCACTGGAGCCAGAATGGACGAGTTCCACACTCCCCTGCTCGTCGAGGTCGATCCCGAGCACAACCTCAACGACCTCTTCGCCACCCGCGTCCGTGACACCCCGGACCGCGTCCTCGTCGAGCACAAGTCACAGGCCGGTGGCCCGTGGATCCCGCTGACCGCGCGGGAGTTCGACGCGGAGGTCGTCGCCGTCGCGAAGGGCCTGGTCGCACGCGGGGTGCAGCCGGGCGACCGCGTCGGCATCATGTCGCGCACGCGGTACGAGTGGTCGCTCGTCGACTGGGCGGCCTGGCGCGCGGGGGCCGTGCCGGTCCCGCTGTACGAGACGTCGTCGGCCGAGCAGGTCGAGTGGATCCTCACGGACTCCGACGTCACGCTCCTCGTCGTCGAGACGCGCGACCACCTCGCGGTCGTCGACGAGGTCCGGCCCGCGACCCGCCTGCGCGACGTGCTCGTCCTCGACGACGGTGCCGTGGACGACCTCGTCGCCGCCGGGGCGGACGTGCCGGACGAGGAGATCGCGCGCCGGCGGTCGATCGCGTCGCTGGGGGACGTCGCGACGATCATCTACACCTCGGGCACCACGGGCCGCCCGAAGGGCGTCGAGCTGACGCACGGCAACTTCTACGAGCTCACCGTGAACACGGTCGCCGGGCTCCAGGAGGTCGTCGCGGGCGACGGGGCCCGCACGCTCCTGTTCATGCCGCTCGCGCACGTCTTCGCGCGCTTCATCGAGGTGCTCTGCATCCCGGCGGGTGCGGTGCTGGGCCACACGCCCGACACCCGGACGCTCGTCGAGGACCTCGGCTCGTTCCGGCCGACGTTCATCCTGTCCGTGCCGCGCGTGTTCGAGAAGGTCTACAACTCGGCCGAGCAGAAGGCCGCCGCGGGCGGCAAGGGCCCGATCTTCCAGCGCGCCGCGAAGACGGCGATCGTCTACTCGCGTGCGCTCGACGACCCCAAGGGCCCGAGCCTGTGGCTCAAGCTGCAGCACAAGGTCGCCGACGTCCTCGTGCTGCACAAGCTGCGGGCCGCGCTCGGCGGGCAGGCCGAGTGGGCGATCTCCGGCGGCGCACCGCTCGGCGAGCGCCTCGGGCACTTCTACCGCGGCGTCGGCCTCAAGGTGCTCGAGGGCTACGGCCTCACCGAGACGACGGCGCCCGCGACCGTCAACCGTCCCGGCAAGACGAAGATCGGCACCGTCGGTCTGCCGTTGCCCGGCACGGCGATCCGGATCGCCGCCGACGGCGAGGTCGAGATCAAGGGCATCCAGGTCTTCACGGGCTACCACGCCAACGAGCAGGCGACGCGGGAGTCCCTCGCCGACGGCTGGTTCCGCACGGGCGACCTGGGCGCGCTCGACGACGACGGCTTCCTCACGATCACGGGCCGCAAGAAGGAGATCATCGTCACCGCCGGCGGCAAGAACGTCGCGCCGACGATCCTCGAGGACCGCCTGCGCGCGCACCCGCTCATCAGCCAGGTCGTCGTCGTCGGCGACCAGCGGCCGTTCATCGGGGCGCTCATCACGCTCGACCCCGAGGGCGTGCCCGGCTGGCTCGCGGCGCACGGCAAGCCGGCCATGAGCCTCGACGAGGCGCGCACGGACCCGGACGTGCTCGCGTCGCTCGACAAGGCCGTCGAGAAGACGAACCGGGCGGTCTCCCGGGCCGAGTCGATCCGCAAGTACCGCATCCTCGACCGCGACCTGACGCTGGCCGACGGCTACCTCACGCCGAAGCTCAGCATCCGCCGCGCCGTCGTCATGAAGGACTTCGCGTCCGACGTCGAGGCGCTGTACAGCGACGACCGGGAGTAGCGGGCGAGGTCATCCGGCCTCCACGAGCCGCAGGGGCGGGACGAGCCCCGACGCCGCCAGCACGTCGATCGCGTGCCGTTCCGCGGCGTCGAGCTCGACCGCCCCTGCGGCGTCCCCGTCCCCGGACGCCGGCGCGACCGCCGCGGGGCGGACGGGGATCGTGAGGAACGTGACGACGCAGTCGGCGCAGTCCCTGCCGCGGACCGCGCAGGAGTCGCAGTCGATGATCATGCGGCGGACGCTACGGACGACGTCCGACACTCCCCCCGCATCGCGCGTCGGGTCACAGGTGCCGTCGGGTCACCGGTGCTGTCGGGTCACAGGTGCTGGAGGCGCGCCAGCAACGTCGTCGACGGCACGACCCACGCGCCCCGCGCCTCGACGTCGCGCGCGACCGCCTGGTCGCTCGTCACCACCACCAAGACGCGTCCCGGCGGCTCGGCGGCCACCAGCCGGCGGATCAGGTCGTCGGCGATCTCCCCGACCGAGAACAGCACACGCACCCCGCGGGCCTGGACGGCCGGCGGCGCCTGGCCCGGCTGGCCGTCGAAGCAGCACGTGACCTCCGCCCCCGTGCCGGCCGCGACGCGCGCGAGGCCGTCCACGAGGCGTCGGCGCTGGTCCGCGAGGGTCAGCTCCCCGTACCCGGTCTTCGTGACGTTGTAGCCGTCGACGAGCACGTGCGCCCACGGCTGCCGCAGGAGCTCGTCCAGCAGCGCCGGGTCGTCGGCCGACCGGCCGCGTGACCCCGTGCGC
>NZ_JAAXOY010000720.1 GCF_012396155.1 Cellulomonas septica
TCCGCGAGGGGCTGCTCGTCGCCGTGCGCGACGGCCGGGTCGACGGCGGGGGTGGCGGTCTCGGGCGTGGGCTCCGTGGTCATCGCGCCATTGTCCCATCGGCGGCCGCCCGGGCCTCGTCGCTCGCGCCGTTACGGTGTGCGGATGCGCATCGACCTGCACGCCCACTCGTCGGCGTCGGACGGCACGGACGCCCCGGCCGACCTGGTGGCGGCGGCCGCGCGCGCCGGCCTGGACGTCGTCGCGCTGACGGACCACGACACGACGATCGGGTGGGACGAGGCCGCGGACGCGGCGGCCCGGCACGGCGTGCGGCTCGTGCGCGGCACCGAGGTCTCCGCGAGGTCCGCGGGCATCAGCGTGCACGTGCTGTCCTACCTGCACGACCCCGACGCGCCCGCCCTGCGTCGTGAGCTCGAGCGGTCGCGGCGCTCGCGCGTGCACCGCGCCGAGGCGATGGTCGAGCTGCTCGCGGCCGACGTGCCGATCACCTGGCAGGACGTGCTGGACCACAGCGCGGACGCCGTCGTGGTGGGCCGCCCGCACATCGCCGACGCGCTCGTCGCGCGGGGCGTCGTGCCGGACCGGTCGGCGGCGTTCGCCCACCTGCTGCGGTCCGACGGCCCGTACCACGTGCCGCACTACGCGCCGTCGGCGGCCTCCGCCGTGCGGGCGATCCGGGCGGCCGGGGGCGTGCCGGTCTTCGCGCACCCCGGCGCCGACGCGCGCGGACGGGTCGTGCCGGACGAGGTCTTCGACGAGCTCGCCGACGCCGGCCTCGCCGGGCTGGAGGTCCACCACCGCGACCACTCGCCGGCCCAGGTCGAGCGCCTCACGGCGATCGCCGAGCGCCTCGGACTGCTCGTCACGGGGTCGAGCGACTACCACGGGACCGGGAAGGTCAACCGGCTGGGGGAGAATCTCACCGAGCCGCACGTCCTGGCGGCCATCGAGGAGCAGGGGCGTCTGCCGGTGCTCGGAGGATAAGGAGGCCGCGTGTCGGACGTCCTCGACGTGCACCTGTTCGCGTCGGTGTTCATCACGCTGTTCGTCATCATGGACCCCCCGGGGACCGTGCCGATCTTCCTCGGGCTGACGAGCGCGATGTCCCGGGTGCAGCGCAACCGCGCCGCCCGGCAGGCCGTCGCCGTCGCGTTCGGGGTCGTCGTGGCGTTCGCGCTGTTCGGCCAGTCGCTGCTCAGCTACATGCACGTCTCGCTGCCCGCGCTGCAGGCGTCCGGCGGCCTGCTCCTGCTGCTCGTCGCGATGGAGCTGCTGACCGGCAAGATGGAGGAGCCGCAGCCGTCGGGCAACACCAACGTCAACGTCGCGCTCGTCCCGCTGGGCACGCCGCTGCTCGCCGGTCCCGGTGCGATCGTCGCGACCATGGTCTTCGTGACCCAGTCCGACGGGTCCGCGGCCGACTGGGTGGCCATCGCGCTCGGCGTCCTCGCGGTCCACGTCTGCCTCTACCTCGCCATGCGGTTCGCGAACGTCATCCACCGCGTGCTGGGGGAGTCGGGCACGATCCTCGTCACCCGGATCGCCGGTCTGCTCCTCGCGGCGATCGCCGTGCAGCTCGTCGCCGACGCCGTCGAGGCGTTCATCAAGGCCGCCTGACCGCGGGTCGTCGGCCCCGGACCGGCCGAGCCCGGTCGCCCGCTGCGGACCCCGGTCGTCGGTGGAGCCGGTCGCCCGCGGCTCCGACTGCCGACGTCGGTCCC
>NZ_JAAXOY010000721.1 GCF_012396155.1 Cellulomonas septica
CCGCACGCGCGCAGGAGGTTCGTGCGCAGGCCCGTCAGCGTCGCCTCGCGCAGCGGCCACGGCGCGTGCTCGACGGGCACGCCGAGCAGGACCGGGCCGCGACGTGCGTAGGCGTTCCACCGGCCCGTCACCGCGACGGTCCACGGGTCGGGGGAGCGGATCGCGTCGCCGACCTCGAGCCGGACGTCCAGGAGCTCGCCGCGCAGCGACGCCGCGGTGAACCTCGCCCGGTCGCCGTGGTCGTGCTCCCGGAGCGACGCGGTGCGCGCGTGCACGTACGGCAGGCCGAGGTGGCGCAGCCCCGCGACGAACGCGCGTCGCGGGCACAGCACGGTGAGGAACCAGATCCCGTCCGTCCCCGACGCGGGGTGCCGGACGTACGTGCGCAGGTTGACCTCGACGAACCGCGACCACGCACCGAGCGGCGGCAGGGCCGGGAGGCGGACGTCGCGCATGACGAACGGCGTGACGGCCACCCACGCACGACCGTCGAGCACGTCCACGACGAGCCCGTCGGGCAGCAGGCGGGCCACGGCGTCCACGGGGTACGCCCAGTGGACGAACGCGAGCGAGTCCCAGCGCTGCAGCGTCGTCGCGACCGGGACCCGGTGCTCGGCGACGCGGCCGCTCACCGTCGCCCCCGGACCGGCACGGGCCTAGGCCACGCCGAAGCCGGGCGTGGTCGTGACGGCCCACGAGCGGCGCAGGATCTCCTCGAGCACCGTCAGGTCGACCGTCGCGAGGTCCTTGAGGTACAGGCAGCTCACGCTCGTCGTGTGCGGGCCGAGGCGCGCGAGCAGGTCGCCGTACGCGTCGAAGCCGTCGGCGAGGTACACGGTCGTCGACGTGCGGCGCGGCGAGAACCCGGCGGCGCTCGCGTCGCCCTCGCGTCCCGACGCGTACCGGTAGTGGTACCGGCCGTACCCGACGATCGACGGTCCCCACATGCGCGGCTCCTCGCCGGTCACGCGGCCGTAGAGCTCCAGGAGGCGGTGGGCGTCGCGGCGCCGGATGGGGTGCTCGACGGACTCGACGAACGCCAGGACGTCCGCGTCGGTGGGGACGGTCTTCGGCTGGTCGGCCATCGCCCCAGTATCGCCGCGTGCCCCGGCGGGGTCACGGGTCGACGGCGAGCGCGTCGGCGAGGAGCGCGACGAGCGCACGCAGGTGGGTGCCCGCGTCGTCGTCCCGGTCCGGGTTCGCCTCGACGACCACGAGCCCGGCGAAGCCGTCCGTGCGGACGAGGGCGCGCAGCAGCCGGGTCAGGACCGGCGGCGTCAGCCCGCGGCCGTACGTCGGCACGTCCGCGAGCGGCAACGTGAGGAAGTCGAGCACGTCGACGTCGAGGTGCACGAGGAAGCCGTCGCGCCCGGCGACGCGCGTCGCCACGGCCGCGGCCGTCTCCGGGTGCGCCGCCACGTCAGCGGCGGGGAGACGCGACGCCGGCACCAGGCCGTGCACGTCCTCCTCCTCGTCGGCGTACCCGACGAACGCGAGGCGCTCCGCCGTCAGGAGCGGCCGCCGCGGGCCGAGCCCGGCGAGCGCGTCGTGCGCGCCGGGCAGGTCGAGCGCGTGCGCGACACCCATCGAGTCGGCGATCGGCTCGTCCGCGTGGTCCGTCGGCAGGTGCAGGTCCTGGCCGCCGTCGACGTACACGACGCCGAGGTCGCGTCCCGCGTCGGCGGCGGCCGCGAGCACGGCGAGCGTCACGGTGCACTCGCCG
>NZ_JAAXOY010000722.1 GCF_012396155.1 Cellulomonas septica
CGACCGGTTCCAGCAGGCCGGTCGCCCACGTCGTCGCAGGTGGCACCCGCTGCGGGCCTTACCGGTCAAGTAGAGTGCCGTCGAGGGGTCGCGGGAGCGGTCCCAGCGTGTGTATCGTATCGTTTCGACACCTCCCGGCGGCCGGAGGGTGCCGCACCCGGGACGCAGCAGTCCCCGCCCACGGCCGTCCCGCAGAACCCGAACGCGAAGGACCTCCATGACCGCGACGCGCCCCTCCGGCCGCCAGTTCTCCGACGACTTCCTCTGGGGCTCCGCCACGGCCTCGTACCAGATCGAGGGCGCGCACGACGAGGACGGCCGCGGCCCGTCGATCTGGGACACCTTCTCCCGCACGCCGGGCAAGGTCCTCAACGGCGACACGGGTGACGTCGCGGTCGACCACTACCACCGGGTGGCGCAGGACGTCGCGATCATGCAGGACCTCGGCCTGCAGGCCTACCGCTTCTCGATCGCGTGGCCGCGCATCCAGCCGACCGGCTCGGGCGAGTTCAACCAGGCCGGCCTCGACTTCTACTCCGACCTCGTCGACCGCCTGATCGCCGCGGGCATCAAGCCCGTCGCGACGCTCTACCACTGGGACCTCCCGCAGCCCCTCGAGGACGAGGGCGGCTGGGCGAACCGTGAGACCGCGTACCGGTTCGCCGACTACGCCCGCAAGCTCGCCGAGGTCCTCGGCGACCGCGTCCACCTCTGGACCACGCTCAACGAGCCGTGGTGCTCCGCGTTCCTCGGCTACGCGTCCGGCGTGCACGCCCCCGGCGTGACCGACGAGGTCAAGGCGCTCCAGGCCGTCCACCACCTCAACCTGGGCCACGGCCTCGCCGGCCGTGCGATCCGCGAGGTCCTCGGGGAGGACGCGCCCGTCTCGATCACGCTCAACCTGCACGTCACGCGCGCCGCGACCGACTCGGCCGACGACGTCGAGGCCAAGCGCCGCATCGACACCATCGCCAACGAGGTGTTCCTCGGCCCGCTGCTCGACGGCGAGTACCCCAAGGAGGTGTTCGCGGACACCGCGCACCTCACCGACTGGTCCTTCGTGCACGAGGGCGACCTCGAGCTCATCCGCATCCCGCTGACGGTCCTCGGCGTCAACTACTACTCGACGGGTCGCGTCCAGAAGGGCGCCGGCGTGCGGCTCGCCCCCGGCACCCCCGGTCCTGACGGGCACCGCGTGTCCGAGCACTCGCCGTGGGTCGCCGCCGAGTCGGTCGAGTGGCTCCCGCAGCCCGGCCCGCACACCGCGATGGGCTGGAACCAGGAGCCCCAGGGCCTCGTCGACCTGCTCCTCGAGCTCCGCGACCGCTACCCGAGCCAGCCGCTCGCCATCACGGAGAACGGCGCCGCGTTCTACGACACCGTCTCCGAGGACGGCCGCGTGCACGACGCCGAGCGCGTCGCCTACCTGCACGACCACATCGACGCCGTCGGCGAGGCCGTCGAGAAGGGCGCCGACGTCCGCGGCTACTTCGTGTGGTCGCTGCTCGACAACTTCGAGTGGGCGTACGGCTACGACCGCCGCTTCGGCGTCGTCCGCGTCGACTACGACACGCAGGAGCGCATCGTGAAGGACTCGGGTCTCTGGTACCGCGAGCTCCTGCGCACCCGCACGATCGCGCCCGTCGAGACGGCCGCCGCGATCCAGCCCTGACCCCCGCGCACCGGACGGCCCGCCCCTCGCACGGGGGCGGGCCGTCC
>NZ_JAAXOY010000723.1 GCF_012396155.1 Cellulomonas septica
CTCGCCGGGCACGTGCGTGGCCCCGACCCGGCCGGCGGCGTGCCGGCGGTTCCGTGCGGGTGCGCCGGGCCGCGGGGGCGGCGCGGTCTCGTACCGGACGTCGACCCAGGTGGTGTCGTTGACGAGGTCGACGCGCTGGACGGAGACGCTGTGCACGCGTGCCCCGAGGAGCTGCTCGACGCGGGCGACGAGCGCGACGGGGTCGGTGACGGCGCCGTCGAGGACGATCTCCTGCCGGTGGTGCCGCCGCAGCAGGCGCGGGTGGTCGCCGACGAGGATCGCGACGAGGATCAGCGCCATGAGCGCGGGCGTCTGCCACCACGTCGTGAGCGGCAGCGCGCCGAGGATGCCGAGCGCGAGCGCCGAGAAGTAGTAGGCGACCTCGCCCTGGTCGATCTCGGTCGAGCGGAGCCGGATGATCGACAGCACGCCGAACAGCCCGAGCCCGAGCCCGGCCGCGACGCCGGACGTGGCCATGGTGGACGCGACGGCGAGGACGCCGACGTTGACGCCGACGAACGCCGCGACGAGGTCGCGCCGGCGGTGCCGGTGGAAGTAGAGCGCGGCGAGGAGCGTCACGGCGACGAGGTCCGTGAGGATGTGCGTGAGCTGGGTCAAGGCGGGCCCCCTGCGGATGTCGTCGTCCACCACCACGGACGGGCGGTGGACTCCGGGTGAACACGAGGGACCTTCCGGGTGTCGACGGAATGCGGTCAACCCGCCGAATCGATTCCGTCCTTGCTTTTCCACGACGCGTTTTGCTATCGAAATCGCGCGCGCTGACCTGCGACGATGTGAGCGCGCACATCCCGACGAATCGATCCGAGAAATGCCCGCGCGTGCCGGTGGGAGGCGTCTTCCGGGCGGCTTTCGATATCGCCGTGGAGGGCGTCAGGCGAGCAGGCTCCAGTAGTGGCCGAACTCGCTGGGCAGGGTGAGGCGCCCGAGCTTGCGGTACTCGCGGTAGACGGCCGCGACGACGTGACGCATCGCGACGGTCCCGCCGTCCTGCGCGGCGAGGTACGCGGCGGTCACGGCGGCGGACCGGATCGCGCCGCCCGCGAGCTCGAACGCGTCAGCGCAGAACGTGAGGTCGACGTCGGGGTCGCGCGGCACCCGGGCCCCGAGGCTGCGGTCCCACAGGGCGACGCGCTGCCCGGCGTCGGGGACGGGGAAGTCGACGACGACGTCGAGGCGGCGGATGAACGCGTCGTCGATGTTCGCGCGCAGGTTGGTCGCGAGGATCGCGAGCCCGTCGAACGTCTCCATGCGCTGCAGCAGGTACGCGGACTCGATGTTGGCGTACCGGTCGTGCGCGTCCTTGACCTCGCTGCGCCGCCCGAACACGGCGTCGGCCTCGTCGAACAGCAGCACGGCGTTGACCCCGGCGGCGCCGGCGAAGATCCGTTCGAGGTTCTTCTCGGTCTCGCCGATGTACTTGTCGACGACGGTCGCGAGGTCGACGACGTACAGGTCGAGCCCGAGCTCGTGCGCGACGACCTCGGCGGACATCGTCTTGCCCGTGCCGGAGTCGCCCGCGAACAGCGCCGCGACGCCGTGCCCGCGCCCGCCGCCGGGACGCATGCGCCAGTCGCCGAGCACCTGCTCGCGGAACCGCGCGCGCGTCGCGACCTCCTGCAGCGAGCCGAGCACGTCGGGCGGCAGCACGAGGTCGTCCCAGCCGACCGCGGGCTCGATGCGCCGGGCGAG
>NZ_JAAXOY010000724.1 GCF_012396155.1 Cellulomonas septica
GAGGGCGAGCAGGCCGAGCAGGGCGAGCGAGCCGAGCATGACCCACCACGGGTGCCGCTGGACGCGTCCCGCGAGCCGCGAGAAGGCGCCGTCCTCGGTCTCGACGTCGGCGGTGCGCCGCAGGGTCGCCGGGCTGGTCATCGGGGTCCTCCGGTGGTCGCGGTGGTCTTGGCGCGGGCACCGTCGGGGCGCAGCATCGGCGGTTGCAGCGCGGCGGTGCCGGTCGGGCGATACACGGCGGCGCGACGGCCGCCCGTCGGGCGCGGGTCGGTGTCCTCGTCCTTCGCGGCGAGCGAGCCCGTCTCGGCCTTGCGGCGGAAGTTGCCGGGGTCCAGCCGGACGCCCCACACCGTCTCGTAGACGTGCCGGAGCTCGGACAGCGTGAACGGCGTCTCGACGAACGCGGTCGCGAGGGTCGTGTACTCGAGCTTCGCGGCGACGCGGTCGACCGCGTCGGTGAGGATCTGCGCGTGGTCGAAGGCCAGGTCGGGCGCGTCCGCCGGGTCGCCCGTGAGCGTCAGGCCGGGCAGGAACAGGTCGTCGACGTCCCACCAGTGCGCGGCGGCGGCGTCGGACCCGGCCCGCGGGTCGGGCAGGTTCGGCGCGAACGCGACGTGCGCCACGGACACGACCCGCATGCGGGGGTCGCGGTCGGGCGCCGAGTAGGTCGCGAGCTGCTCGAGGTGCCCGTCGAACCGCTCGAGCCCCGTCTCCTCGGCGAGCTCGCGCCACGCGGCCGTCGTCGCGTCCTCGTCGATGCCGACGAACCCGCCCGGCAGCGCCCACGCGCCCGCGTACGGGTCGTCGGCGCGCTGGACGAGCAGGACCTTCAGGTGCCCGTCACGGATCGTGAAGATCGCCAGGTCGACGGTCACCGCGAAGGGCGGGTAGTCGCGGGCGTCGTACCCGTCGGGTGCCTTCGCCTCCGCCCCGCTCACCGCGACTCCTCCAGCCGCACGCCGCGCCCGGTCAGCTCGGTCAGGGCCTTGATCGCGGTCGGCGCCGACACCGCGGCCGTCAGGTCCGTCAGCACCGTGACGACCGTCGCGGCGCGGCGGCGGGCGTCGATCGCGGTCGACGCGACGCAGAAGTCCGTCGCGATCCCGACGACGTCGACGTGCGCGACGTTGCGTGCGAGGAGCAGGTCGGCCAGCCGCCCGAGCCCGTCCGGGGCGTCGACCACGCGGCCCTGGAAACCCGAGTAGTCCTGCCGCGACTCGCCCTTGACGACGTGCACGGTCCGCTCCGGGAGCACGAGGTTCGGGTGGTACTCGGCACCCGGCGTCCCCGCGACGCAGTGCACGGGCCACGTCGTCACGTAGTCGGGCGCCTCGCCGTCGGCGGCGAAGTGGCCGTCGTTCGTGTCGGGCAGCGGTGCGTGCCAGTCGCGCGTCGCGACGATCGTGTCGTACTCGGCGCCGTGCCGCTTCACGTGGTCGGTGATCCGGGCGGCGACCTCGGCCCCGCCTGCGACGGCGAGCGCGCCGCCCTCGCAGAAGTCGTTCTGGACGTCGACGACGATGAGGGCGCTCTTCATGCTGCGGTCCTTCCCAGGAGCGGCGTCGCGGTGCGGCGCCAGGTGACCCGCCCGCGCGGGCGGCGCGTGACGGTGGTGGAGGTACGGGGGTCGAGGGCGGGGTGCGGGGTCACGCGGCGCTCCCGGCGAGGTCGGCGGC
>NZ_JAAXOY010000725.1 GCF_012396155.1 Cellulomonas septica
CGGCTGCGGGCGACGGCATCGCCGCCAGGTCGTCAGCGGGCGCGGGCGTGCGCGCGGTGTCGTCCGGGGTCTTGCGCTCGGCCATATGCAGAGATACCTTTGCAAAGTCTTCTCTGCAAAGAACTCTTTGCAGAACTTCCTCTTCAATCCTAGGGGCGCACGATGAGCACGCAGCACTCCCCCGCCGCAGCCGCACCCGTCGAGCCGACTGCCGTGCCGCCCGTCGAGCCGCTGGGTCGCCGGTTCACCGCCGCCCTCGGCGCCACGGGCGCCGCCAACCTCGCCGACGGCGTCCTCGGCATGGGCGTCCCCCTCGTCGCCCTCACGCTGACCCGCTCGCCCGGGCAGATCGCGCTCATCACCGCCGCCGCGTGGCTGCCCTGGCTGCTGCTCGGGCTCGTCGCGGGCGTCCTCGTCGACCGGCAGGACCGTCGCGTCGTGCAGATCGTCGCCATGACCGTCCGCGCGGCAGTGCTCGCGACCGGCGTCGCCCTCATCGCGACCGACCGCCTCACCATGACGGCCCTCGTGATGATCGCCCTCGTCTACGGCGCGACCGAGGTGTTCGCCGACCTCGCCGCCGGCGCGCTCGTGCCCGACCTCGTGCCCCGGTCGCGGCTGGGCGCCGCCAACGGCCGGACGCTCGCCGTCCAGACCGTCACCAACTCGTTCGTCGGCGCCCCGATCGCCGGCGCCGTCCTCACCCTCGGGACCGGCTGGGTCTTCGGCGTCCCCGCCGCGCTCGCCGTCGCCGCCGCCGTGCTGCTGTGGCGCGGCATCCCCGGCCGGTACCGCCACGAGCGCACCGAGCGGAAGCGCGCCGGCCGCGAGGTCGTCGAGGGCGTCACGTTCCTCGCGCGGCACCGCGTCCTCGGCCCGCTCCTGCTGTCCGGCTCGCTCATGAACATGGCCAGCACCGGCTACTTCGCGGTCTTCGTCCTCTGGGCCGTCGGGCCGGGTTCGGAGCTCGGGATGCGCGCCGAGCACTACACGCTCCTCGCGGCCACGCTCGCCGTCGGCGCCGTCGGCGGGTCGTTCGTCGCCGAGGCCCTCACGCGGCGCGTCGGGGAGGTGCGCCTCATGCTCGGGTGCTGGCTCGCCAACAGCCTGCTGCTGGTCGTGCCCGTCCTCGTGCGCAGCGTCGGCGCCGTCGCCGTCACGCTGTTCCTGCTCGGCTTCACCAACACGATCGGCAACGTCATCTCGATGTCGATGCGCCAGCGGATCGTCCCCGCGACCATGCTCGGCCGCGTCGGCGGCGCCGGGCGGACCCTCGGCTACGGGCTCATGCCGGTCGGTGCGCTGCTCGCCGGGTTCGTCGCCGAGACCTGGGGCCTCGAGGCCGTGTTCGTCGGCGGCACCGCGCTCGCCGTCCTCGCGACCCTCGGCTCGATGGCCGTCGTCCGTCAGCGCATGGTCGACGCGGCCGAGGCCGCCGTGCTCGCCGCGGCGGTGGCCCACGACGAGGACGACGCTCGGCCCGACGACGAGACCCCGTCCGACGGGGGCGACACGCACGGCGCCGTCCAGGACGACGACAGCCGGACCGACGACGACCGGGAGGTCGCCGCGGTGCGCACGACCGACGTCGCCGCACCTCCCACGAACGGCGCCCCCACGACCGCCACGCCCGACGAGCCCGTCCGCACGGACGCCCGGCCCGTCGCCCGACCCCTCGCGGAGGCCACCGCCTGATCCCGAG
>NZ_JAAXOY010000726.1 GCF_012396155.1 Cellulomonas septica
AGCAGCGGGCCGCCGCCCCCGCGGTCGCCCGCGACGGGCTTCGGCACCGACGGCAGGTCGGGGAACGCGAGCGCCGGTGGCGGCACGGGCACCTCGACGGCGTCGGCCTCGAGCCGCTGGATCAGGCGGTCGGCCGCCTTCACGTGGATGCGGGCGCGCGTGCCACGGCGGTGCTTCTGCGAGCCCTTGGGCGGGCGCCACTCGTCGGACAGCCCCTCGTAGGCCGTGTCGAGGCGCGTCGCGAGCGCGAGCGCGCGCTTGCGCTCGGCCCGGTAGCGGGCCCGCCAGCGGCGCAGCATCTGGTCCTTCGCGAACCGGTAGTCGGCGTAGCGCGTCGCGCCGTAGAGCGCCGGGCGGCCGTCCATCGACGGGTCGAGGTCGAGGATCGCGGTCATGACGTCGTCGAGCAGGCGCCGGTCGTGCGTGACGATGACGGCCGCCCCCGGCCAGTCCCGCAGCTGGGCCGTCAGGTAGTCGACCCCCGCGGCGTCGAGGTGGTTGGTCGGCTCGTCGAGCAGCAGCACGTCGGCGCGCTCGCCGATCCGGCACGCGAGCCGCACCCGGTACCGCTCCCCCACGCTGAGCCGGTCGAGCGGCCGGTCACGGTCGCGCGGCGCGCCGAACCGCGTGAGCGCCTCGTCGACGCGCCGGTCCGCGTCCCACGCGGCGAGGTGCTCGTAGCGGGCCATCGCGGCCGTCAGCCGGGCGAGGTCGCCGGACTCGTGGTCGAAACTCTCGATGGCCGCCTCGAGCTCGGCCGACGCGGCCCGCACCGCGCCCAGCGCCCGCTCGACGAGCGACCCGACCGTGGTCCCCGCGGGCTCGTCGAGCTCCTGCTCGACGACCGCGAGGGTGCCCGCGCGACGCACGGTGCCGGACAGTGGCGCGAGGTCGCCCGCGAGCAGCCGCAGCAGCGTCGTCTTGCCCGCGCCGTTCTCCCCGACGAGCCCCACGCGGTCCCCTGCGGACACGACGAGGTCGACGGCGTCGAGGACGACCTGCTCCCCGTAGCCGAACGTCACCGCGTCGGCGGCGACGTGCACGTGGTCGACGACCGCGTGCTCGTCCCGCCGGGCGGGCAGCGTCATCCGCCCAGCACCCGCACCAGCGTCGGCGCGAGCGCGCGGAACGCCTGACCGCGGTGGCTGATGGCGTTCTTCTCGGCGGGGTCGAGCTCGGCGCACGTGCGCTCCTCGCCGAGCGGGACGAGCACCGGGTCGTAGCCGAACCCGTGCGCGCCGCGGGGCGCGTCCGCGAGCGTGCCGACGAGCGCGCCCGTCTCCACGTGCTCGAACCCGTCGGGCGTGACGAGCGCGGCGGCGCACACGAACCGCGCGCCCCGGTGCTCGGGCCTCACGTCGCGGAGCTGCGCGAGCAGCAGGTCGAGGTTCGCGGCGTCGTCGCCGTGCCGGCCGGCCCAGCGCGCCGAGAAGATGCCGGGCGCGCCCCCGAGCACGTCGACCGCGAGACCGGAGTCGTCCGCGACCGCGGGCAGGCCCGTGAACGCGGCGAGGGCGCGCGCCTTGAGCAGCGCGTTCTCGGCGAACGTCACGCCGTCCTCGACGGGCTCCGGCGCCCCGACGTCCCCGGCGCCGACGACCGCCGCGGCGTCGAGGCCGGGCAGCGACGGGGACAGGATCGCGCGGAGCTCGCC
>NZ_JAAXOY010000727.1 GCF_012396155.1 Cellulomonas septica
GGGCGGCGACGCGCACGACCACGGCGGTGCGGGTGCGGCGTGCGGGACGGGTGCACCGGCGCCGACAGGCCCCGTCGTCCTCGGGCTGCCGACGATCGGCCTGCGCGCCTGACCGTCGCGCGGACCGCCCGCGCGGACCGTCAGTTGTCCGGCAGGTCCGGCGGGGGAGCGTCGTCGCGCGGCAGCAGCCCCTCGAGCGCGGCGAACATCTGCACGCCCGTGCCGAGCCCGCACGCGACGAGCTGCGCGAGCTGCAGGTCCGTGACGCCCGGCTCGAAGTCGGCGGACACCTCGCTGTAGAGCGCGATGACGCCGTCCTCCTCGCGCAGGTACGCCTTGGGCCAGATGCGCTCGCGGTTCCAGTCGTTGACCGCGAGACCCACGGCCGCGCGCTGCTCGAGCGCGAACGTGCGGTGCCAGCGTCCGCGCACCTGGAGGATCTCCTGGTGCTCGCCGAGCATGAGGAACCAGAACCGGCTGCCGTCCCACGTCCCGGTGAGGTCGCCGTCCTCGTCGACGACGAACCGGTAGCCGCGCCCGAGCAGGTAGTCCCCGATCCGGTCCCGGGCGAGCGGACGCGGCGGCTCGTCGTCGGCCGACGGTCGCTTGGTGGGCTTGGGCAGCCCGCCGAGGACCCGCAGCAGCCAGCCGGGTCCGCTCATCGTGCCTCCCGCCTCACGGTGCGACCCCCGCGGGGTCGGGATAGCGCTCGTCGAGCGCGTCGAAGAACATGCTGCCGGTCGACAGCCCGCAGAACAGCATCTGGCTGAGCTGGGCGTCGGTCGCGCCGTGCTCGAGGTCGGTCGCGACCTCGGACACGACGTGCACGCGCCCGTTGTCGCGCACCCGCACGTACGCCTTGGGCCAGATGCGGTCGGCGTTCCACTCGTTGCACAGGTCGAGCACCTCCTCGAGGCGCTCGATCGCGATCTCGCGGTGCCACTGGCCGCGGACCTGCAGGATCTCGGCCCGCTCGCCGAAGAGGAAGAAGTAGAACAGCCGGCCCCGCCACAGCCCGCCGAGGTCGCCGTCGTTGTCGACGAAGTAGCTGAACTGGTTCTCGGTCATCCACGCCGCGATCCGGGCGGGGGTGACGGCCGTCGGCACGTCCTCGGACGGCTCCGCGACACCGAGCTCGCGGGCCAGCAGGGCCGCGACGCGCTCGTGCAGCTCGTCGTCCGTGGGCTCCGGCGCGACGACGTCGCGCGAGGCGTGACGCACCGGCCGCGGGCGGCGCGTGAGCCAGCGGCGGGCACGGTCGGCGAACGGTGCCATGCGGACGACCCTACCCGCGCCCGCCGACGCCGCGCGGTCTCCGGCCACGGTCATCCGTCCGCCACCCGATACGGTCGGGGGCATGCTCGTCGCCGTGGCCCTGGTGCCCGACACCGCCCTCCTGGTCCCGGGGGTCTCCGGCCGTCACGACGCCCTCCCCGCGCTGCGCGACGCGGCGCTGACGGCGGTCGCGCAGGCGGTCGACGGGGCCGCGTCGGTCGTGGTCGTCGCGCCCGCCGCACGCGCGGCCGAGCCCGTCGGGACGCTGCGGGGGTCGCTCGCGGCCGTCGGCGTCCCCGACGCGCTGCTCGGCTGGCCGGTCCCCGAGGCCGTCGTCAGCGCGGCCCGGACCGCCGAGGCCGCTGACGCCGTCGTCGGCACGCCCCGGACCGTCGTGGTCCCCGCGGTCGCGTCCGCAGTCGCGCT
>NZ_JAAXOY010000728.1 GCF_012396155.1 Cellulomonas septica
CACGGGCCCGACGAGACCGCGGGCGCGCCGCTCGGGGCACGCCCGGCTGCCCGAACGGGCACCGGTCGTCACGCGCCGCGCTGCCGGGTGAGCCGCACCAGGGCGGTCGCGCCGACGTCCGTCACGACCCGTGGGTCAGGAACGGACCGCGGGACCCGGTGGTTCAGGACCGGTGCGACAGGACCCGTGCGTCAGACCCGGTGCGTCAGGCCCCGTGCGTCAGGACCGGTGCGTCGGGACCCGCGCGTCACGGCAGGATCGAGTCGACGTAGCCGCCGTCGACACGCACCGCGGCCCCGGTGGTGGCGGACGCGAGCGGCGACGACAGGTAGACGACGAGGTGCGCGATCTCCTCGGGCTCGATGAGCCGCTGGAGCAGCGACTGCGGGCGGTGGAGCCGCATGAACTCGCGCTGCGCCTGGTCCCACGGCAGCGACCGGTCGACGAGCTGGTAGACGAAGTCCTCGACACCGCCGGTGTGCGTCGGGCCGGCGATCACGGAGTTGACCGTGACTCCTGTCCCGGCAGCCTCCTTCGCGAAGCCGCGCGAGACACCGAGCAGCGCGGTCTTCGAGACGCCGTAGTGGATCATCTCGGCCGGGATCACGACCGCGGAGTCGCTCGCGATCATGAGCACGCGCCCCCACCCGCGCGACGTCATGCCGGGCAGGTAGGCACGCGTGAGCCGGACGGCCGTGAGGACGTTGACCTCGAAATACCGCCGCCACTCGTCGTCGGACACCTCGAGCGCGGGCCGCGCCTCGAAGATGCCGAGGTTGTTGACCAGCACGTCGACGTCGGGCAGGCGCTCGAGCACGGCGGCGGTGCCGTCGTCGGTCGTGACGTCGCCGGGTGCCGCGACGACGTCCGCGTCGGGCACCTGCTCGGTCAGCCGGGCGATCGCGTCGTCGACCGACTCCGACGTGCGTCCGTTGACGCCGACGCGCGCACCGGCGCGGGCGAGACCCACGGCGATCGCGGCGCCGATCCCCTGCGTCGAACCGGTCACGAGCGCGGTCCGGCCGCTCAGGTCGAGGACGGTCATGCGACCGACGCTAGGTCAGGCGACCGGTGACCGCCCGCCGTCGGGCTCGGACCCGGACCCGGACGCGGACTCGGACTCGGGTACCGGCTCGGGCTCGGGCTCGCCCTCGTCCTCCGGCAGTCGCCGGTCCCCCGCGGCCTCGTCGCGGACGAGCCGCCACCACAGCGCGACGGCGAAGCCGCCGAAGATCCACCACTGCGCGGCGTAGGCGAGGTTCTGGATGTTCAGGCCGGCGCCGGGCGAGCGTGGCGGGTCGAGCAGCACGACGTCCGGGGACTGCGCCGGGTCGGACGACGCGACGACGAGGTAGCCGGTCCAGATCGGCCCGCCCCAGACGTTGAGCAGCTCGGGCGAGCTGATCGCGTCGGTCTCGCCGTCGCGCACGCCGCTGCCCGCGGCCTCCGAGACCTGGAGGTAGCCGACGAGGTCGACCACGCCGGCGGGCGGCGCGTCGGCGTCGGCGGGCGAGCCCACCCAGCCGCGCACGACGGGCAGCACGGCGTCGCCGCCGTCGGCGGACGCACCGGGCACGTGCAGGGGCGTGAGGACGAGGTACCCGGTGACGTCGTCGTGCGCGCGGCCCGGGACGAGCAGCTGCCCGGACGCGTCGTACGTGCCGGTCACGGCGACCTTCCT
>NZ_JAAXOY010000729.1 GCF_012396155.1 Cellulomonas septica
AACAGGACGACGCCGCGGTCGGCGGGCAGGCCGAGCGCCTCGCGCGCGGCGCGGCGGTCCGCGTCCGGCACGGGTGCGAAGCGGTCGAGGTCCACGCCGGGCTCGACGACGTGCACGCGGGACGGGTCGGCACCGTAGAGGTCGACGAGCTCGCGAGCCTCGACGGGCGTGCTCGCGACCAGCGCGTCGGCGGCCGCGACGACCTCCTCCTCGCCCAGCACGCGCCCACCGGGCTCGGGTTCGTCGCCGGGGGCGAGCGACGCGTTCTTGACGCGCGCGAGCGTGTGCGACGTGTGGACGAGCGGGACCTCCCAGCGGTCCGCCGCGATCTGGCCGACCTGCCCGGACAGCCAGTAGTGCGAGTGCACGACGTCGTACCAGCCGGGCCGGCGCGCGGCCTCGGAGCGCAGCACGCCCGCGGCCATGCCGCACAGCACGCCCGGGAGGTCGTTCTTGTCGAGGCGCTCGAACGGGCCCGCGGGCACGTGGTGCACCAGGACGGGCGGGACGACGCCCGCGTCGACCTCGTCGGCCAGCAGGACCGCGCGGGACTCGTCGCGGGTCAGGGTGCGGCCGTGCGCGTCCGTGCCGGGCACGACGACCGTCTCCGGCAGGTCCGACGACGTCGCGCGCGTGAAGATCTCGACGCGCGCGCCGCGGGCCGCGAGGGCCTTCGACAGCTCGAGGACGTAGACGTTCATGCCCCCCGCGTCGCCCGTGCCCGGCTGGTCGAGCGGCGACGTGTGAACCGAGAGCATGGCGACGCGCGGGGCATGCTCCGAGGTCACGTGGGCTCCTGAGGACGGGCGGCTGTCTGCGCCCATTGTCGCCCCCGGAGCGGGGTGAGCGCCGCGCGGGGCGCGAGATGCCCGTCACGTGGCGTCGGGCCGCGGGCGGACACGTCGGCTGCCCACCCGGGACGCGTCCGGCGGCGGGTCGGCCGGGGTCGGCCGGCCGCCCGCCGTCGGACGTGGGTCAGCGCACGACGAGGATCCGCGGCAGCGCGAGCGACGCCAGGTAGGTGCCGTCGCCGCCGTACGTGACGACCACGAGCGACGTGCGCGTGGACCGCGGGAGGTCGACGACGGCGTGGCCGTCGGCGTCGAGCGTGCCCGTCGCGGCCTGACGGCCGTTGAGCCACACGGTCACGGTGCCCGTGGGCTCGTGGCCCGCGACGCCGTCGACCTGCACGTGCACCTGCTTCGGGTCGTCGCGCCCGACGGTCCAGTCGGTGCCGGCCGTGCGGACCTCGGGCCGGACCTTGCCGACCGTGAGGCGACGCGCGTCCGACGTCGACGCGGCGACGGGCGGGTCGGTCGACGCCGTGCCGCCGTAGACGGCGACCACGGTGTGCCGGCCGGTCGCCAGGTCGGCGGGGAGCCGCACCTCGGCGACCGCCTGGTCGCGGCCCTTCGCGGTGAGGGTGCCGGTGGCCACCGCCGTGCCGTCGACCCGGATCTCGACCGTGCCCTCCGGCGTGACGCCCTCGGCGCGGACGGTGACCCTCGCGGTGACCGCCTTGCCGAACGGCGTCGACGACGGCAGCTGCAGCGACGTCGTCGACGCGACCGGGGCCGTCGTCGGGACGCCCGCGACCTGCGCGAGCAGGTCCGCCGCCTGGCCTGCCGAGCCCGCCATGAGGAGGTGCT
>NZ_JAAXOY010000073.1 GCF_012396155.1 Cellulomonas septica
GTGCTGACGGACCGGCCCGTGACGGGCGGCGTCTGCGCGGTCGGCCCGCTCCTCGACCGCCTGCCGGTCGCGCTGCTCGTCCGGACGGAGGGCTGACGCCGTGCGTCCGCACGTCTGGGCGCCCGACGCCCGCGGCGTCGACCTCGTGCTGCCCGCGACGCGCGAACGGGTCGGCCTGACGCCCGAGGGCGACGGCTGGTGGACCGTCAAGCGCGACCTGTCGCACGGCACCGACTACGCGTACGCGCTCGACGGCGGCGACCCGCTGCCCGACCCGCGCAGCGCCTGGCAGCCCGACGGCGTGCACGGGCCGAGCCGCGTCTTCCACGCGGGCCGCTTCCCGTGGACGGACGACGGGTGGAGCGGGCTCGACGTGCGCGGACGCGTGGTCTACGAGCTGCACGTCGGGACGTTCACGCCCGGCGGGACCCTCGACAGCGCCGCCGAGGCCCTGCCCGACCTCGTGTCGCTCGGGGTCGACGTCGTCGAGCTCATGCCGGTCGCGCCGTTCGACGGTCCGCGCGGCTGGGGCTACGACGGCGTCGGGCTGTACGCCGTGCACGACGCCTACGGCGGCCCCGAGGCGCTGCAGCGGTTCGTCGACGCCGCGCACGGCCTCGGCCTCGCGGTCTGCCTCGACGTCGTGCACAACCACCTCGGCCCGTCCGGCAACTACACCGGCCTGTTCGGCCCCTACGCGACGGACGCGCACCACACGCCGTGGGGCTCCGCGATCAACCTCGACCAGCCGGGCGCGCACGTCGTGCGCCGGTGGATCGTCGACAGCGCGCTGCGCTGGCTGCGCGACTTCCACGTCGACGCGCTGCGCCTCGACGCCGTGCACGAGCTGCGCGACGACTCCGAGCAGCACCTGCTCGCGCAGCTCTCCGACGAGGTCGCGGCGCTGTCCGAACGTGTCGACCGGCCCCTGACGCTGATCGCGGAGACGGACCTCAACGACGTCGTGAGCGTCGCCCCGACCGCCGCGGGCGGCTGGGGCATGACCGCGCAGTGGGCCGACGACGTCCACCACGCGCTGCACGCGCTCCTCACGGGCGAGCGCCACGGCTACTACGTCGACTTCGGCACGCCCGCGACGCTGCGGCACGCGATGACGCGCGTGTTCGTGCACGACGGCGGCTTCTCGACGTTCCGCGACCGGGAGTGGGGCCGGCCCGTCCCGAGCGGCACCGACGGCCACCGGTTCGTCGTGAGCACGCAGACGCACGACCAGGTCGGCAACCGCGCGATCGGAGACCGCCCGGCCGAACGCCTGGACGCCGGCACGCTCGCCGGGTCCGCCGCCCTGCTGCTCCTGTCCCCCTTCACACCCATGCTGTTCCAGGGCGAGGAGTGGGGCACGCGGACCCCGTTCCAGTTCTTCACGTCGTTCCCCGACCCCGAGCTGGGCCGGCTCGTGAGCGAGGGACGCCGGTCGGAGTTCGGCGGCCACGGCTGGGCCGACCTCTACGGCGGCGCCGTCGAGGTGCCGGACCCGCAGGACGAGGCGACGTTCCAGCGGTCCGTCCTGGACCGCGCCGAGCGCTCGCAGCCGCCGCACGACCGCCTGCTCGACTGGTACCGCGAGCTGATCGCGCTGCGCCGGTCGGTCCCCGACCTGGCGTCGGGGGACCTCGCCGCGACCGACCTCACGTGGCACGGCCCGGACTCCGCCGACGGCCCCTGGCACGGCGTGCTCGTGCTGCACCGCGGCGCGGCGCGCGTCGTCGTCAACCTCACCGACGCCGACGCCCGTGTTGCGCTCCCGTCGGACGCACCGCTCGACGTCGCCGCCGCGTGGGAGCCGTGCGCGCTCGAGCCCGGCACCGACCCGCGGGTCGTGGTCCCGGGCCGTTCGGTCGTCGTCCTCGTGCCGGCCGCCGGCGACTGAGAGGCTCTCGCCCGCGACCGGTCGACGTCACCGGGCGGGGAACTGCGCCAGCGCGGCGCTCCAGTCGTCCGCTGCACGCCCGACGACGTCGAGCGGCACCGTGACGGCGACGAAGAACGCGAAGAGCACAATTTCTCCGCCCTCCTCGTGCAGCCACGGCGGCGCGCACTCCAACGACAGGTGCACACGGACGGTCGCCACCGAGTCGTCCCGCGCTGCGAGGCTGAACGCGAGGCACGGCTCGGTGAACGCGAGCAGGTCCTCCTCCGACGCGTCCTCCGGGACAGGTGCGACGTGGCCGGACACCACGCCCCGCAACCACCCGTCGATGTCACGCGCGTCCCACGTCGTCAGGCTCGCGTCGGTGAACGACCACGCCCGTCCGTCCGCGAGCCGCACGCGTCCTCGCACGACGAGCCAGTTCGCGTCCCAGTCGCCGGGCGGCGCGCCGACCGCGCCCCGGAACTGGTAGCCCACGAGCCGCAGGTCGACGGAGGCGCCGTCCTCGGACTCGAGTCGCACGCCGCGCGCCGCCGGGGTCAGGCGGTGGCGCGGGCCGCGCCGTCGGCGGCGAGGGCTCCGAGGCGGGACAGGGCGCGGTAGTACTTCTTGCGGTAGCCGCCGCGCAGCATGTCGGCGGAGAACAGGTCGTGCTCTCCCCCGCCGCCCAGCAGGACGGGTACGTCGCGGTCGTAGAGCCGGTCGACGAGCACGACGAGCCGCAGCGCGACGTCCTGCGTCGGGACGGGCGCGACGCCCGTGAGGCCGACGAGCTCGACGCCGTCGAGCAGCGCGCCGTACCGGCTGGGGTGCACCCGCGCGAGGTGGTCGAGCAGCGCCGGGAAGGCGTCGAGCGTCGCACCGGGCACGTCGGCGACCGCACGCCGGACCGCTGCGTCGGCGAGACCGTCGGCGTCGGTCACGACCGACCGGTGCCGGTAGTCCTGCCCGTCGACGCGCAGCACCTCGAAGCGTGCGGCGAGCGCCTGGATCTCGCGCAGGAAGTCGTCGGCGGCGAACCGGCCCTCGCCGAGCGACTCGGGCAGCGTGTTCGACGTGGCCGCGAGCGCGACCCCGCGGTCGGCGAGCTCGCGCAGCAGGCGGGACATGAGGACGGTGTCGCCGGGGTCGTCGAGCTCGAACTCGTCGATGCAGACGAGCTTCTTGGCCGCGAGCGCGTCGACGGTTGGCAGGAAGCCGAGGGCACCGACGAGGTTGGTGTACTCGACGAACGTGCCGAACGCGGCGTCGTGGGTGCCGACGGCGTGCGCGAGCGACGCGAGCAGGTGGGTCTTGCCGACGCCGAAGCCGCCGTCGAGGTAGACGGCGGGGGCGGTGCGCCGGGACGCGCGCCGGAACAGGCCGCCGCGTCCGGACCCGCCGTCGGTGATGGTGCGGGCCACCGCGCGCAGGCGGTCGACGGCCTCGCGCTGCGACGGGTGCGCCGCGTCGGGCACGTAGGTGTCGAACGACTCGCCGGCGAAGTGGCGCGGCGGGACGAGCTCGGCGAGGAGCCGCTCGGGCGGGACGACGGGGGTGCGCTCGGTGAGCGAGGCCGGTCCCGGCTGCGCGCCGCCGGTGCGGGCGGCGGGGTCGACGGCTGTCACGACGGACAAGCCTACGTCCGGCATCCGGGACGCACGCGCCGGGGTGAGCGGTGTCACTGCTGGGCACGTCGGCGGGCGCGGCTGCGCGCCTCCTACACCCGGACTGGACGCCCGTCCCACATGCCGATGCACTCGTCTCACCATGCGGAAGCCTTCTCCCGTGTCACCCGTTCGTCTGACAGCCTCGTCGGGTGATCGCGACCGGGTCCCCCGCCATGTGTCGGTGCTGCTGCGCCGCCGCGGGCCCGGCCATGTCGATGTGCTGCTGTCCGCGGAGAGACTGACCCCGCCCCACGTCCCCCCACGCTCGGGCGCGCGGTCTGCGCCCCGAGTCCGTCCCCCAGGCGGTGGGTGCAGCACGCACGTCCACGATCCCCCGGAGGTAGCGCCCGATGGCGCAGACCAGGATCGCCCCGCCCGCCGCTCGCCACGAGGGCCAGTGGGCGTTCGACGAGCAGCGCGAGCCGCTCAACGGCAACGAGAAGCTCAAGCAGGAGGACGACGGCCTCAACGTCCGCCACCGCATCGAGACGATCTACGCCCAGCAGGGCTTCGACTCCATCCCCGGTGACGACCTGCGCGGACGCATGCGCTGGTGGGGCCTCTACACCCAGCGCAAGCCCGGGATCGACGGCGGCAAGACCGCCACGCTCGAGCCGCACGAGCTCGAGGACTCCTACTTCATGCTCCGCGTCCGCTGCGACGGCGGCACGCTCACGCTCGGCCAGCTCCGCACGGTCGCCGGCATCTCGCGCGAGTTCGGCCGCGACACGGCCGACATCACCGACCGGCAGAACATCCAGCTGCACTGGGTGCGCATCGAGGACGTGCCGGAGATCTGGCGCCGCCTCGAGTCCGTCGGGCTGACGACGCAGGAGGCGTGCGGCGACGTCCCGCGCGTCATCATCGGGTCCCCCGTCGCGGGCGTCGCGGCCGACGAGATCGTCGACGGCACCCCGGCGATCGAGGAGATCCACCGCCGCTACATCGGCGACCCGGCGTTCTCGAACCTGCCCCGCAAGTTCAAGACCGCGATCAGCGGCTCGCCGCACCAGGACGTCGCGCACGAGATCAACGACGTCGCGTTCGTCGGCGTGGTGCACCCCGAGCTCGGGCCGGGCTTCGACGTGTGGGTCGGCGGCGCGCTGTCCACCAACCCGATGCTCGGCAAGCGCCTCGGTGCATTCGTCACGCTCGAGCAGATCCCCGACGTGTGGGTCGGCGTCACGAGCATCTTCCGCGACTACGGCTACCGCCGGCTGCGCACCCGCGCACGCCTGAAGTTCCTGCTCGCCGACTGGGGCCCCGAGCTGTTCCGGCAGGTGCTGGAGGAGGAGTACCTCGGCTGGACGATGGCCGACGGTCCCGCTCCCCCGCCGCCGCCCACCGGTCGGCGCGACCACGTCGGCGTGCACCCGCAGAAGGACGGCCGGTTCTACGTGGGCGCCGCCCCGACCGTCGGGCGCGTGTCGGGCCCGTTGCTCGACGCCGTGGCCGACCTCGTGGAGGCCGCCGGGTCGGACCGCGTCCAGCTCACGACCGAGCAGAAGCTCGTCGTCCTCGACGTCGCCGCGGACCGCGTCGACGCGCTCGTCGAGGGTCTGGAGGCGCTCGGGCTGCAGGTGCGCAACGCCTCGACGTTCCGTCGCGGCACGATCGCCTGCACGGGCATCGAGTTCTGCAAGCTCGCGATCGTCGAGACCAAGGCGCGCGCCGCGCTCATCATCGGCGAGCTCGAGCAGCGCCTGCCGACGTTCGACCAGCCGATCACGATCAACGTCAACGGCTGCCCCAACTCGTGCGCGCGCATCCAGACCGCCGACATCGGCCTCAAGGGCGCGCTGGCCGGCGGCGAGGAGGGCTACCAGGTCCACCTCGGCGGCGGCCTCGGGCTCACGAGCGGGCTCGGCAAGACGCTGCGCGGCCTGCGCGTGCCGTCGTCCGAGCTCCCCGACTACCTGGAGCGCGTGACCCGCCGGTTCGACGAGCAGCGCCTCGAGGGCGAGCTCTTCGCCGAGTGGGTGCAGCGCGCGGCGGAGGAGGACCTGCGATGAGCGACACCGGAGCGCGCGCCGTCCCCTACTACTGCCCGTTCTGCGCGAGCGAGGACCTGTGGCCCGCGGGCGAGACGCACGGGCAGTGGGAGTGCCGGTCGTGCGCCCGCGCGTTCGCGCTGCGGTTCGTCGGCCTGGCGTCCGCGGCGACCACCACCCCCACGGCCCCGACGGGAGGCGACCGATGAGCACCGCGAGCCCCGCGATCGCCGACCTCACGCCCGACGAGCTGCGCGCGTTCGCTGAGCAGGCGGGCCGCGAGCTCGAGGGCGCCCACCCGAGCGAGATCCTCGCGTGGGCGGGCCGCACGTTCGGCGACGACTTGGTCGTCGCGTCGTCGATGGGCGACGAGGTGCTCGTCGACCTGGTCGCGAAGGCGGTCCCCGGCGCGAACGTCATCTTCCTCGACACCGGCTACCACTTCGCCGAGACGATCGGCACGCGCGACTACTACGCCGACTTCACGGACATCACGCTCCGCACGATCCTGCCGCTGCGCACCGTCGCGGAGCAGGACGCCGAGCACGGTCCGCGCCTGCACGACCGCGACCCGAACCTGTGCTGCGCGCTGCGCAAGGTCGAGCCGCTCGAGCGCGGCCTCGCGCCGTACACCGCGTGGGTCACGGGGATGCGCCGCGAGGACGCCCCGACCCGCACCGACATCACGGTCGTCGGCTGGGACGCCAAGCGGTCGAAGGTCAAGCTCAACCCGATCGCGGCGTGGACGCAGGCCGACGTGGACGCGTACGTCGCCGAGCACCACGTGGTGCTCAACCCGCTGCGGCAGGCCGGCTACACGTCGATCGGCTGCGCCCCCTGCACGCGTGCGACGGCCCCGGGCGAGGACCCGCGGGCCGGACGCTGGTCCGGTACCTCCAAGACGGAATGCGGTCTGCACACATGACGACTGAGGCCACGGCTCCCCCCACCGCGGCGGCACCCTCCCGGCTCCCGGCACAGCGCCTGACCCAGCTCGACGCGCTCGAGTCCGAGGCGATCCACGTGATGCGCGAGGTCGCCGGCGAGTTCGAGCGGCCCGTGCTGCTCTTCTCGGGCGGCAAGGACTCGATCGTCATGCTGCACCTCGCGCGCAAGGCGTTCTGGCCCGCGCCGGTGCCGTTCGCCGTCATGCACGTCGACACGGGCCACAACTTCCCCGAGGTCATCGACTACCGCGACGCGACGGTCGAGGAGCACGGGCTGCGGCTCGTCGTCGCGAGCGTGCAGGACGCGATCGACGACGGTCGCGTCGTCGAGCGGCCCGACGGCTCGCGCAACCCGCTGCAGACGGTCCCGCTGCTCGACGGCATCACCGCGCACCGCTTCGACGCGGTGTTCGGCGGCGGTCGCCGCGACGAGGAGAAGGCCCGCGCCAAGGAGCGGATGTTCTCGCTGCGCGACGAGTTCGGGCAGTGGGACCCGCGCCGCCAGCGTCCCGAGCTGTGGGACCTGTACAACGGCCGCCACAAGCCCGGCGAGCACGTGCGCGTCTTCCCGCTGTCGAACTGGACCGAGCTCGACGTGTGGCGCTACATCGAGCGCGAGCGCATCGCGCTGCCGTCGATCTACTACGCGCACGAGCGCGAGGTGTTCCTGCGCGACGGCATGTGGCTCGCGCCCGGCGAGTGGGGAGGTCCACGCGCGGGCGAGGTGCTCGAGACCCGCACGGTCCGCTACCGGACCGTCGGCGACATGAGCTGCACCGGTGCCGTCGAGTCGACGGCCTCGACCGTCGCCGACGTCATCGAGGAGGTGGCGGTGAGCCGCCTCACCGAGCGCGGGGCGACCCGCGCCGACGACCGGGCCTCGGAGGCCGCCATGGAGGACCGCAAGCGCGAGGGCTACTTCTGATGACGACGACCACCGACCTCGCCGCTGCGGATCCGACCGTCCACGCGCAGCGCGACCTGCTGCGCCTCGCGACCGCGGGCTCCGTCGACGACGGCAAGAGCACCCTCATCGGCCGCCTGCTCTACGACACGAAGTCGGTGCTCGCGGACCAGCTGAGCGCGGTCGAGCGCGCCACCGCCGCCCGCGGCGGGTCCGAGGTCGGCGCCGTCGACCTGGCGCTGCTCACCGACGGCCTGCGCGCCGAGCGTGAGCAGGGCATCACGATCGACGTCGCCTACCGGTACTTCTCGACGGCCCGGCGCGCGTTCGTCCTCGCGGACACCCCCGGGCACGTGCAGTACACGCGCAACATGGTGACCGGCGCGTCGACGGCCGAGCTCGCGATCGTGCTCGTCGACGCGCGCAAGGGCGTGCTCGAGCAGACCCGCCGGCACGCGACCATCACCGCGCTGCTGGGTGTCCCGCACGTCGTGCTCGCGGTCAACAAGATGGACCTGGTCGACTTCGACGAGGCGACGTTCCGCGCCATCGCCGACGACTTCGCCCGGTACGCCGACGCGATCGGCCTGACCGACGTGCGCGCCGTGCCGCTGTCGGCGCTCGCCGGCGACAACGTCGTCGACCGCTCCGACCGCACGCCCTGGTACGACGGGCCGACGCTGCTCGAGCACCTCGAGTCCGTCCCCGTCGGGCGCGACGCCCACGCCGAGGCGTTCCGCTTCCCCGTGCAGGTCGTCATCCGGCCGCGCAACGCCGAGCACCCGGACTACCGCGGCTACGCGGGCCGGATCGCGTCGGGCGTGGTGCGTGTCGGCGACGACGTCACCGTCCTGCCGTCCGGCAAGACCAGCACGGTCACCGGGATCGACACGTTCGACGGCCCGCTCGACGAGGCGCACGCACCCCAGTCGGTCACGCTGCGCCTCGCCGACGACGTCGACGTCGCCCGCGGCGACGTGCTCGTGCCCACGGGCGAGGCCGTCACCGTCGGCGCCGATCTCGAGGGCACCGTCTGCTGGCTCGCCGAACGGCGCAGCGTCCTCGGCGCACGCGTCCTCGTGCGCGTCGGGACGCGGACCGTCCGGGCACTGCTGCGCGAGGTCAACGCGCGCCTCGACATCGACACGCAGACCGTCGAGGTGTGGGACGGCGTCGACACCCAGTACACGGTCGACGCGACCGACACGTCGTCCGACACCGCGCCGCGCGCGCTCACGCTTAACGCGATCGGCCGCGTCCGGCTGCGCCTCGCCGAGCCCGTCGTCCTCGACGACTACGCGACGCACCGCAGCACGGGCGGCTTCCTCGTCGTCGACCCCGCCGACGGCACGACGCTCGCCGCCGGGATGATCGGCCCGACGCTGCTCGACCGCCTCACGCCCACGCCGCCGCCGAGCGCGGCCGACGACGACTGGCTCGCCGGGGCCGGCATATGACGGACGCGCCGCCCGCGACCGGCAGACTGGACGACATGCCTCGTCATCCCCTGCTGCTGGACGTCGCCGGGCGGCGCGTGGTCGTGGTCGGCGGTGGTCCCGTCGCCGCACGCCGCGTGGCGCGGCTCGTCGACGACGGCGCGGACGTGCTGGTCGTCGCGCCGCGGCTGTGCGAGGACCTCGCGGACCTCGACGCGCGCGGGCTGGTGCGGTGGACGGAGCGGGGGTACGCGGCCGGCGACCTCGACGGCGCCTGGCTCGTGCACACCGCGACCGGTGAACCGTCCGTCGACGACGCCGTCGCCG
>NZ_JAAXOY010000730.1 GCF_012396155.1 Cellulomonas septica
CCCGCACCCGAGACGTTCGCGCTGCTCGCCGCGCTGCTCGCGGGGGACTGGTCGGTCGCCGACGCGAGCGCCGAGCGGCACCGCGGCGAGGGCAACGGGCTCGTCGCCGCGTTCTGCCAGTTCCACCTGGAGCGCCAGCTCCGCTCCCTGCCGCTCGTCGAACGCGTCTGACCCCGCGGCGCCCCCGGTCGGCGGGAGCGGTGCGGTCGGGTACGGCCCGCGCCTGTGCCGGACCCGTGCCCGCGCTGGTCGGAGGCCGTGACGCCACGCCGTCGCGGTCCGGCGAGCGGGCAGAATGTGGGCGTGCCGACTCCCGTGCCCCCGTACCCGCACCCGTCCGGGGAGCGTGCTCCGGCGATCCCGAAGCAGTTCGTGCCGAAGCACGTGGCCGTCGTCATGGACGGCAACGGGCGGTGGGCGAACGCGCGCGGGCTGCCGCGGACCGAGGGGCACCGTGCCGGGGAGGCGTCGTTGCTCGACGTCGTCGCGGGGGCGATCGAGATCGGCGTCGAGTACGTGAGCGCCTACGCGTTCTCGACCGAGAACTGGTCGCGGTCGCCCGACGAGGTGCGGTTCCTCATGGGGTTCAACCGCGACGTGCTGCGGCGGCGCCGTGACCTCATGAACTCGTGGGGCGTGCGCGTGCGGTGGGCCGGCCGGCGGCCGCGGCTGTGGCGGTCGGTCATCTCCGAGCTGGAGGAGGCTGAGCAGCTCACGAAGGACAACACGACGTGCACGCTCACGATGTGCGTCAACTACGGCGGCCGTGCCGAGATCGCCGACGCCGCGCAGGCCATCGCGCGCGAGGTCGCGGCGGGACGGCTCAAGCCGGACCGGATCAACGAGAAGACGTTCGCGCGCTACCTCGACGAGCCCGACCTGCCCGACGTGGACCTGTTCCTGCGGTCGTCCGGGGAGCAGCGCACGTCGAACTTCATGCTCTGGCAGGCGGCCTACGCGGAGCTCGTGTTCCTCGACGAGCCGTGGCCCGACGTGGACCGGCGGCACCTGTGGCGCGCGGTCGAGACGTACGCCCGACGCGACCGCCGGTACGGGGGTGCGGTCGACAAGCCCGGGAGCGCGCCCGCCTGAGCCCGCGGCAGCGCCGGAGTCGCGACGGCCCGGCCCCGCGGCAGCGCGGGAGTCGCGACGACCCGGCCCTGCAGGGGACGGGGCCTCACCTGCGTCGATGTCGGACGGGACCGCTACGGTTCCGGCCATGACGCTGCGACCTGCGATGGTGACCTTCGACACGCTCGACGCGACGACGCTCGCGGACTGGTGGGCCCGGCAGACGGGCGGCACGGTGCGCGACGACAGCGACGGCTGGTACGTCATGGTGCTGCCGTCGGCGGCCGGGGGACCGGTCCTGGCGTTCCAGAAGGTGCCGGACCCGACGCCGGGCAAGAACCGCCTGCACGTCGACCTCGCGGCGGCGGACCGTGACGCGGAGGTCGAGCGTCTGCTCGGCGACGGCGCGACGCTCGTGGGCCGGCACGAGCACGAGGGCTTCGAGTGGGTCGTCCTCGCGGACCCCGACGGGAACCAGTTCTGCGTCTCGCAGGAGCACACGGCGTCCTGACGGCCGGACGCGTCGCGCGGACGTCGGGCGTCGGGCCGGACGGGGCGGCGCCGACCCG
>NZ_JAAXOY010000731.1 GCF_012396155.1 Cellulomonas septica
AGCGGGTGCCGCGGTCGGCGCTCGCGGAGGTCGCGGAGCGCGGCGGGCGGCCGGGTGCGCTGGACCTGCTGGAGGCGCAGGCGACGACGCGGCTGCCCGACCTGGTGCCGGTGCGGTACGGGCGGATGGCGGAGTCGCCGTTCGCGTACCTGCGCGGGTCGGCGGTCGTGATGGCGGCGGACCTGGGCGCGTCGGCGGACTCGGGGCTCGGAGTGCAGCTGTGCGGTGACGCGCACGTCGCGAACTTCGGCACGTACGGATCCCCGGAGCGGAACCTCGTGTTCGACCTCAACGACTTCGACGAGTCGCACCCCGGTCCGTTCGAGTGGGACGTGAAGCGTCTGCTCGCGAGCCTCGAGGTGGTCGCGCGCACGCTCGACGTCGGGCGGCGGCGGCGGCGCGAGATCGTCATGGGCGCGGCGCGCGCGTACCGCGAGGCGGTGCGGGACTTCGCGGGGCAGACGGCGCTGGCGGTCTGGTACGCGCGGATCGACCTGGGCGACCTGGTCGACACGGTGCCGCAGGACGAGCGCATGGTGCGGCGGGCGCGGACGGCGCTCGACAAGGCGCGACGGCGGGACCACCTGCAGGCGGCCGCCCGGCTCACGCGCGTGGAGGGCGACGAGCGGCGGTTCGTCGCGGACCCGCCGCTGGTGTCGACGCTCGAGGACGTGCTGCCGGCGGACGCCGCCCCCGTGTTCCGGCGCGGCATCGCGGACCTGCTGGTCGACTACCGGGCGTCGCTCGCGCCGGACCGGCGGCGGCTCGCGGAGCGGTACCGGGTCGTGGACATCGCGCGGAAGGTCGTCGGCGTGGGCAGCGTCGGGACGCGCGCGTTCGTCGTGCTGCTGCAGGGTGTCGACTCCGACGACGTGCTCGTGCTGCAGGCGAAGGAGGCGCAGGCGTCGGTCCTGGAGCCGCACGTCGGGCGGGGCGGGTACGCGCAGCAGGGGCAGCGGGTCGTGGAGGGTCAGCGGCTTATGCAGGCCGTGAGCGACGTGATGCTCGGGTGGCAGCGGTCGGCGGGCCCGGACGGGGTCGCGCGCGACTACTACGTGCGGCAGCTGCGGGACTGGAAGGGCGGGCTCGACCTGACGGGGGCGCGGCCGGCCGGGCTCGAGGTCTACGGACGGCTGTGCGCGTGGACCCTCGCGCGGGCGCACGCACGGTCGGGCGACGCGATCGCGATCGGTGCGTACCTGGGCGGTTCGTCGGCGGCCGACGAGGCGCTCGCGGACTTCGCGGCGACCTACGCGGACCGCACGGAGGCGGACCACGCAGAGCTCGAGGAGGCGGTGGACGACGGCCGGCTGCCGGTGGTGCGCGGCGTGTGGGGACGGTCCGGACCGGTGCCGCACGGTGCGTCGGGGGGCGACCTTGTCGGCGTCGCGACGCCGGGTCTAGTGTCGAAATCGGACACCTCACCCGAGGGGGCGTGCGATGAGGGGTCACCGTGCGGTGCGGGTGCACCGCGACACCGAGCTCCGCGACGACCTGGGCGGCACCGTCCGGCACGGTCGCGCCGGCACCGTCCTCGTCGGGCACGGCCGGGCCGAGCCCGCGCTCGGCGACGGCCCGCTGACCTGGGTGGAGACGACCGGCGACGTCCTCGCGTTCGCCCGCGGCGACGTCACGTGCGTCGTCAACCTCGGCACCGACCCGGTGCCGCTGCC
>NZ_JAAXOY010000732.1 GCF_012396155.1 Cellulomonas septica
AGCCGCCGTCGTCGGTGCGTCGCGCGGCGACGAGCTCGGGGCAGCGGGACAGGGGCGCGATGCGCTGCGCCCGGGAGGCGCCGCGCAGGTACGCGGCGAGGCGGTCGCGCACGGTCGCGGCCTCCTCGAAGCGCTCCTGGCGGACGAGCCACGTGATGCGCTCGGCGTGCGCGGCGACGACCTCGGCCGGGTCGGACGACATGGCCGTGCGGACGCGCTCGACGACGGCGGCGTACGCGTCGACGGACTGCTGACCGAGGCACGGCGCACCGCAGCGGCCGAGCTCGGCGAGCACGCACGCCGTCGCGCCGTCGGGGGCGACGAGGGGGAGGCGGCGCGTGCACTGGCGGACGGGGAAGGACTCGTGCAGCGCGTCGAGGGCCAGCTGTGCGGAGGCGCTCGACGAGAACGGCCCGATGTACGCGGCGCCGTCCTCGTCGCGGACGTCGCGCACGACCGACAGGCGCGGGAACGGCTCGCTCGTGAGCCGCACCCACGGCATGCGCTCCGGGAAGCGCGAGCGACGGTTGTAGCGCGGCGCGTGCTCGGCGATGAGCCGCAGCTCGCGGACGCGGGCCTCGAGCGGGGTCGCGCACACGACCGGGTCGACGCGGTGCGCGATGCGCACCATCTCGGTGATGCGCTGCCGCTTCTCGGCGGACGTGAAGTAGCTGCGGACGCGCGTGCGCAGCGACGTCGTCGAGGTCCCGACGTAGAGGACCTCCTCGTGGGGGCCGCGGAACAGGTACACGCCGGGCGCGTCGGGCAGGCCGTCGGCGAGCGTGCGCTTGCGGCGCACGTCGGCGGGCACCGGGTCGGTCGCGGTCGCGAGGTCCTCGAGGTGCGTGACGCCCAGCGGACCGAGGCGGCCGAGCAGCGCGTGCAGGACGTCGACCGTGGCGCGCGCGTCGGACAGCGCGCGGTGGTTGGGGGTCACGCTCGCGCCGAACAGCGCGGCGAGCGACGACAGCTTGTGGTTCGGCACCTCGTCGCGCGTGACCGCCCGCCGGGCGAGCCGCACGGTGTCGAGGACCTTGTTCCCGGGCCACGTGTGCCCCGTCCTGGCCGCGGCCGCCTTGAGGAAGCCGATGTCGAAGGGCGCGTTGTGCGCGACCAGCACCGAGTCGCGCGCGAACTCGAGGAAGCTCGGCAGCACGGTCTCGATCCGCGGGGCGCCGACGAGCATCGCGGTCGTGATGCCGGTGAGGACCTGGATGTAGGGCGGTACGGGCCCGCCGGGGTCGACGAGCGTCTGGAACTCGCCGAGCACCTCGCCGCCGCGCACCTTGACCGCACCGATCTCGGTGATCTCGCAGTCCGCGGGCGTGCCGCCCGTCGTCTCGAGGTCGACGACGACGAACGTGACGTCCGACAGCGGGGTGCCGACGTCGTCGAGGGTGAGCTGCACCGGTGCCGCGCCGGGCGCCGGGGACGCGTCGGCCCAGACGGGGCGCAGACGGCGGTCGGGCGACATGCGACGGACCGTACCGAGGCCCTCCGACAGCCCGGCGCACCCCGTGGTGGGCGCGGCGCGTCGGACCCGCGGCGGTCGAGGCGAGGTCGGCCGGGACCTAGGGTGCTGCCATGAGCGGCGCCGGAGCACCTGACGAGCCGCAGGTGCGAGCGCAGGGCGTCCGCACCGGCGAGG
>NZ_JAAXOY010000733.1 GCF_012396155.1 Cellulomonas septica
ACGACGACCAGGCAGCCGACGCCGACGAGCGGCCGCCACCCGGTCGCGGACCCGCCACCGACGACCGCGAGGCCGGCGAGCACGACGGGCAGCGCGCGCGGCGCGGCCTTCTCCGCACGCTCGTCGATCCGGGCGTGCAGGACCGTCGGCCACAGCACGACGAGCGTGCCGAGCACCGTCAGGCCGACCCACCCGAGCAGGTTGAGGGCGACGTGCGCGACGTACGCGCGGCCGTGCGCCTCGTCGGACAGGTCGCCGCGCGCCATGAGCACGCCCAGCGTGACGCCGACCGGGAGGAGCGCGCTCGCCGCGACGTAGTAGCGGACCATCGGCCCGAACCGTGACGGCAGCGCGCCACGACCCTGCCGCGCGAGGACGACGACGTGCGCGACCGCGCCGGCCGTGACGAGCGCCCCACCCGCGACGACGAGCGGCCAGACGGGCGCGAGCAACCCTCCGACGACGAGCACCGACCCGAGCGTGTGCGCGGCGAGTCGTGCGGTGTGACCCCGGCGTCCCCCGGGCGCAGGCCGGCGCAGCAGCGTGTCGGCGAAGTGCTGGCTCCACACGAGGATCGCGGTGCTCACCGCGCCGAGCAGCAGCAGGTGCACCATGAGCCACGGCGCCGCGGGGACGCTCCGGTGCACGAGCGTCGCGACGACCGCCGCGACGAGCCACGCACCGACGAGCGCGTTCGCGCGCAGGTGCCACGACGCCCGCGTCATGCGGTCACCTCCGCGGGGTCGGCCTCGTCCGCGACGACGACGGCGCCCGTCGCCGCACCGTCCGTGGACGTGCCCTCGGTGCGGCCCTGGTCGGACGACAGGGTGCCGCCCGTGAGCAGGCCGCCGACGGTCGCGGCCGGGTCGGCCGTGACACCCTCGAGCTCCAGACCGCCCGTGGTGGTGGACTGCTGCTCGGAGGCCGAGCCGGTCGTGCTGGACGCGCCGTCGTCGGTGGTCACGGTGCGCTCCTCCTCCTGCGTGCTCGCCTGCTGGTGGGTGCCGGTGATCGACAGCCCGTCGAGGTCGATCGGCGCGGCCGCCGTGACCTGACCCGCGAGCGACCCGTCCGAGGCCGTCGACCCCGACGCGGCGCCGTCCGTGCTGGTCGCGCCGCCGGAGGCCGAGCCGGACAGCAGGGCGGCGGGGTCGATGCTCACCGACCCCAGGTCGACGCCGAGGTTGGACGCGTCGGCCGACGACTGCTCGCGCGACTGCGAGACCGAGCCGCCGTCGCCGTCGGTGACCGTCGTCGTCGAGCCGGAGGACCGCGTCGACGACGTCGACAGGCCCAGCTCGGCACCGCCGAGGGTGATCGGTGCCTGCACGGCGGCCTCACCCGCCGCGTCGCCCTCGGACGAGGTGGCGTCCTGGCTGGTGGACGAGCCACCGCCCAGGAGGCCGTCGGTCAGACCGCCCAGGGGGCCGTCGGACGCCTGTGAGGCGGCGGCGGACAGCAGCACCAGGCCGCCGGTGACACCCGCGACGCCGAGCGCCCGGGTCCAGATCTTCGTGCTCATGACAGGTGTTCCTTCCACGTTCCGGGAGTCGCGCACCCACCGCGGGGTGGGTCCACGTCGCCGGCCCGCACCGGTGGTGGGGCGGCGCCGCACGCCCGCGGGCGCGGGCGGCGTCGTGCGCGGAGCGGGAAGGGGTCAGTCGGG
>NZ_JAAXOY010000734.1 GCF_012396155.1 Cellulomonas septica
CCCGACGCGACCGACGCGACCGACGCCGCCGGGGCGATCACGACCACCGGCGCGCCGCCCGGCACCGGCGGCTCGCGCACCACCGTCGACACCGGTCTCGTCTGGACCGACCCGTCGACGGGGCGCTCGCTCCCCCTGCACGGCCTCGCGATCGTCGAGACCAAGACCGGCTCCACGCCGTCGTCGACGGACCGGCTGCTCTGGCGGCACGGCCACCGGCCCGTGCGCGTCTCGAAGTACGGCACCGGCCTGGCCGTCCTGCACCCCGACCTCCCCGCCACGCCGTGGCGCCGCGTGCTCGACCGGCACGTTGCCGCCGCGACCCGCTGACCCACCACCCACCAGATCGGAGCACCACCGTGCGACTCCACCGCGGGCGCCTCGTCGCCCCCACCGCCCTCGTCGCCGGCCTCGTGGCCGCGACCCTCGTCGGCTGCTCGGCGGCCGACGCAGCCTCCACCGGCTCGTCCGGCACGTCGAGCAGCACCGCGACCGCGACGGCCACCGACGCCGACGTCACCGTCGAGAGCACGCTCGCCGACAACACCGCCTGGCACGAGACCACGGCGACCGACGACACGTCGTCCGCGACGACGATCACGCTGGACGGCACGACGGCCACGGTCGACGGCGACGGCGCGACGGTCGACGGGTCGACGATCACCGTCACCGCCGCCGGCACGTACGCCGTCTCCGGCACGCTCACCGACGGGTCGCTGGTCGTGGACAGCCCCGACGACGGCACGGTCGTCCTCGTCCTCGACGACGCCGACCTCACGAGCTCGACGACGTCACCGCTCCAGGTCACGGACGCCGGCGACGTGGTCGTCGTGCTCGCCGACGGGTCGACCAACCACCTGGCCGACGCGACGACGTACGCATACCCGGACGCCGAGGCCGACGAGCCGAACGCGGCCCTGTTCAGCACCGCGGACCTCACGATCACCGGCAGCGGGTCGCTCGACGTCGAGGGCCGGTCGAACGACGGCATCGCGAGCAAGGACGGCCTGGTGGTCGAGTCCGGCACGATCACGGTCGACGCCGTCGACGACGGGATCCGGGGCAAGGACTACCTCGTCGTGCAGGACGGCACGCTCGACGTCACGGCCGGCGGCGACGCGCTGAAGTCCGACGAGGCCGACGACGCCGCGCTCGGGTACGTCGCCGTCCTGGGCGGTGACCTCACGCTGACGTCCGGCGACGACGGCGTGACCGCGGCGACCGACGTCGTGCTCGGCGACGGGACCGTCACGGTCACCGCGGGCGGCGGCCACGACGCGACCCTCGCCGACGACGCCTCGCCGAAGGGCCTGGTCGGCGACGTGTCCGTCGTCGTGGGCGGCGGCACGCTGCGCGTCGACGCGGCCGACGACGCCGTGCACTCCGACGGGGTTGTCGCGGTCACCGACGGCGACGTCACGCTCGCGACGGGCGACGACGGCATCCACGCCGAGGGGGCCCTGCGCGTCGCGGGCGGCACGCTCGACGTGGCGACGGCGGTCGAAGGGCTGGAGGCGCCGGTCATCACCGTCGCGGGCGGCGACACCTCCCTGACGACGAGCGACGACGGCGTCAACGCGACGGCGGGGTCGACGACGACCGACGCTGCGGGCTCGACCGGTGGTGCGGGCACCGCGGCGGGCTCGGGCACGGCGGCGGGCT
>NZ_JAAXOY010000735.1 GCF_012396155.1 Cellulomonas septica
CGACGAGGCCGCGCACGGGGCGCCCGTCCCGGGCCGCACCCGCCCGCGGGCCGTCCCCGAGCCCGACGACGGACCTCGTCCCAGCCCGCAGGAGGTCCTGCAGCGCGTCTGGGGGTACGACGCGTTCCGCGGCGACCAGGCCGAGATCATCGAGACCGTGGTGGCCGGGGGCGACGCGCTCGTCCTCATGCCGACCGGTGGCGGCAAGTCGCTCTGCTACCAGGTCCCCGCGCTAGTCCGCCCCGGCACGGGCGTCGTCGTGTCCCCGCTGATCGCGCTCATGCAGGACCAGGTCGACGCGCTGTCGGCGCTCGGCGTGCGCGCCGGGTTCCTCAACTCGACGCAGCAGCCGCACGAGCGGCGTGCCGTCGAGCAGGCGTTCCTCGACGGCGAGCTCGACCTCCTCTACCTCGCCCCCGAGCGGCTGCGCGTGCCGGACACGATCGACCTGCTCGACCAGGGCCGCATCGCGCTGTTCGCGATCGACGAGGCGCACTGCGTGTCGCAGTGGGGGCACGACTTCCGGCCCGACTACCTGCAGCTGTCGATGCTGCACGAGCGGTGGCCCGACGTGCCGCGCATCGCCCTGACCGCGACCGCGACGGCCGCGACGCACGCGGAGATCGCGCTGCGCCTCCAGCTCGAGGACGCCCGGCACTTCGTCGCGAGCTTCGACCGGCCGAACATCCAGTACCGGATCGCCCCCAAGGACAACCCGCGCGCGCAGCTGCTCGACCTGCTGCGCACCGAGCACGCCGGCGACGCGGGGATCGTCTACTGCCTGTCGCGGAACTCCGTCGAGCAGACGGCCGAGCACCTCGTCGCGAACGGCATCCCCGCGCTTCCGTACCACGCGGGCCTCGACCGGCTCGTCCGGGCGCGCAACCAGGCGCGGTTCCTGCGCGAGGACGGGCTGGTCATGGTCGCGACCATCGCGTTCGGCATGGGCATCGACAAGCCGGACGTGCGGTTCGTCGCGCACCTCGACCTGCCGAAGTCCGTCGAGGGCTACTACCAGGAGACCGGCCGCGCCGGGCGCGACGGGCTGCCGTCGACTGCATGGCTCGCGTACGGGCTCGCGGACGTCGTGCAGCAGCGACGCATGATCGACACCTCCGACGGCGACGCCGCGCACCGCCGGCGCCTCACGCAGCACCTCGACGCGATGCTCGCGCTGTGCGAGACGGTGTCGTGCCGCCGCGTGCAGCTGCTCAACTACTTCGGCCAGACGTCCGAACCGTGCGGCAACTGCGACACGTGCCTGACCCCGCCCGAGTCGTGGGACGGCACCGTCGCCGCGCAGAAGCTCCTGTCGACGATCGTGCGGCTCGACCAGCGCAACCAGCGGTACGGCGTCGGGCACCTCGTCGACATCCTGCGCGGCAAGACGACCCCCCGCGTCCAGCAGCTCGGGCACTCCGCGCTCAGCACGTTCGGCCTCGGCACCGACCTGTCCGACGGCGAGTGGCGCGGCGTGGTCCGGCAGCTCCTCGCGCTCGAGCTGCTCGCCGTCGACTCGGACGGCTACGGGACGCTGCGGCTCGCCCCCGCGTCGGCCGAGGTGCTGCGCGGCGACCGCGAGGTCCGGCTGCGGCGCGAGCCCGAGCGCTCCGG
>NZ_JAAXOY010000736.1 GCF_012396155.1 Cellulomonas septica
CGCCCGGCGCGGGCACGAGGGCCGCGACGTCGCGCTGCCCGGGACCGCACACGTCGAGCAGCAGCGACAGCGGGCCGTCGACGTGCTCCGACCCGTCGACGGTCGCGCGGACCGTGTGCGGCTCGTCGTCCACCTGCACCGCGCGGGCCATCGCGGCGCGGTCCACCCCGTCCTGCGCGAGCCACAGCGCGAGGACCACGGAGCGGGGGAGGTCGAGCGTCGTCACGCCTCCACCGTAGGGCCGGTCCGGGTCCGTCCCGCGCACGTGACCGAGGCCACGCCGGGCGACCCGCCGGTGCGTGCCGAGGACGTTCGTCCCGTTGGTTAGGGTCGTCACCATGACCGACGTGCTCGACCTGCAGGCCGTGACGATCCGCCGGGGGACGACGACGATCCTCGACGACGTGTCGTGGACGGTCCGGGAGGGCGAGCGCTGGGTCGTGCTCGGCCGCAACGGCGCCGGCAAGACGACGATGCTGCAGGTCGCGTCAGGGCGCATGCACCCGTCGCAGGGCACCGCCGACGTGCTCGGGTCACGGCTCGGCCGGGTCGACGTGTTCGAGCTGCGGCCGCGCGTCGGCCTGTCGAGCGCGGCGCTCGCGGACCGCATCCCGTCGGGCGAGACCGTGCGCGACGTCGTGCTCACGGCGGCCTACGGCGTGACGGGCCGCTGGCGCGAGTCGTACGAGGAGCTCGACGAGCAGCGCGCCGCGGACCTGCTGCGCGCGTTCGGCGTCGAGCGGCTGGCCGACCGGTTCTTCGGCACGCTGAGCGAGGGCGAGCGCAAGCGCGTGCAGATCGCGCGGTCGCTCATGACCGACCCCGAGCTGCTGCTGCTCGACGAGCCCGCGGCCGGCCTCGACCTGGGGGGCCGCGAGGAGCTCGTCGCGGCGCTCTCGGAGCTGGCGGCGGACCCGCGCTCGCCGGTCCTCGTGCTGGTCACGCACCACGTCGAGGAGATCCCGCCGGGCTTCACGCACCTGCTCCTGCTGCGTGACGGGCGCGTGCACGCCGCGGGACCGCTCGGCGAGGTGCTCACGGCCGAGAACCTGTCCGGCGCGTTCGGCCTCGATCTCGAGGTGGACCACGTCGGGGGCCGGTGGGCGGCGCGCGCGGCGCGCTGACGTCGCCGCTCGTCCGGGTGACCGGGCGGGCGTCTGCCCCACGCGCGGGCAAAGTGATCGTCTAGGATCGGTGTACAGCGCGGTCATTCGACGACCGCGCCGGGACCGGGAGGTTCGGCCGTGCCGGACTGGCTGTGGTGGCTCAGCGGGGCGCTCGCGCTCGGCATCCTCGAGATGCTCACCCTCGACCTCGTCTTCATCATGCTCGCGGGCGGTGCCCTCGGCGGGGCCCTCTCCGCGGGCCTCGGTGCGCCGGTGCCCGTCCAGATCGTCGTCGCCTGCGCGACCGCCGCGCTCCTGCTGCTGGCCCTGCGCCCGTGGCTGCTGCGCCACCTGCGCGGCCGGATGCCGCTCGTCGAGACCAACACCGCGGCGCTCGTCGGCCGCGAGGCCGTCGTCATGTCGACCGTCACGGTCGAGGGCGGCCGCGTGAAGCTCGCGGGCGAGGTGTGGAGCGCGCGCGCCGACGCCGGCACCGCGATCGCCCCCGGTACGCCCGTCCGCGTCGCCCGCATCGACGGCGCGACG
>NZ_JAAXOY010000737.1 GCF_012396155.1 Cellulomonas septica
CGAGCTCGCGCCACCAGCGCACGCCGCGCGGGGTGGTCTCGTTCTGGTCGGGGCGCAGGCCGGCGTCGGTGGTGCCGGCGGGGAGCGTGGTGGCAGCCATCAGTGCAGGTCCTCCAGGGCGCGGGTCGACGTGACCGGGACCGCGCCCGGCATGTTGGCGACGCAGTAGAAGAGCGTGTCGTGCACGCGGAACGTCGGGTCGTCGTGCGTCGTCGGGCGGGTGTCCTCGAAGCAGCCGCCCTGGTCGACGGCCACGTCGACGAGCACCGCACCCGCGTGCATGCGAGCCACGAGCTCGTTCGTCACCAGGCGCGGCGCGCGGGCGCCCGGGACGAGCACCGCGCCGACGACGAGGTCCGCGTCGACGAGCTCGCGCTCGAGGGTCCACGGCGACGACGCGAGCGTGCGGACGCGCCCGCCGAACGCGGCGTCGACCTCGCGGAGCCGCGGCATCGACAGGTCCAGGACGGTGACGTCGGCGCGCATGCCCACGGCGATCTCCGCCGCGTGCGACCCCACGACGCCCGCACCCAGGACCACGACCTTCGCCGCGTCGACGCCCGGCACCCCGCCGAGCAGCAGCCCGCGGCCGCCCGCGTTCCGCATGAGGTGGTAGGCGCCGACCTGCGTCGCGAGCCGCCCCGCGACCTCCGACATCGGCGCGAGGAGGGGGAGCGAGCCGTCGGCGAGCTGGACGGTCTCGTAGGCGATCGACGTGGTGCCCGCGGCGAGCAGCGCGTCGGTGCCGGGCCGGTCGGCGGCGAGGTGCAGGTAGGTGAACAGGACGAGCCCGTCGCGCAGGCGGTGGTACTCCTCCTCGACGGGCTCCTTGACCTTGCACACCAGGTCCGCGCCGCCCCACACCTCGTCGGCGTCGGGCAGCAGCGTCGCACCCGCGGCCCGGTACTCGTCGTCCGGGATCTGGGAGCCCAGCCCGGCGCCGACCTCGACGAGCACGGTGTGCCCGTCGCGCACCAGCTGGTGCACCCCGGCCGGGGTCATCGCCACCCGGTACTCGCGGTTCTTCACCTCGCGCGGCACCCCGACCCGCATGACCCGTCCCCTCGTCACCGCGCGACCCGTGCCACGCGCCTGCTGCCAGTCTCGCCGCGGGCGTGCGCGTCGTCGCGGCGAACCGTGCGGCGCACGGCGCGCCGGGGTGCCGACGCCGTGGCGATGCGCCAGGGTGGGTGCGCGGGGAGGTGCGCACGTGCGTGAGGGCCTGACGGAGGCGACGTTCCGCAAGCGGCGCGACGACGCGCCCGCGGGGTTCTTCCGGTGCGAGGCGGCGGGTCTGGCGTGGTTGCGGGCCGCCGGCGGCGCGCCGGTCGTCGAGGTGCTCGACGTGGACGAGCGCGGGCTCACGCTCGAGCGGCTCGTGCCCGTGCCGCCGACCCGCGACGCCGCCCGCACCTTCGGCCGCGGGCTCGCGACGGTGCACGACGCGGGCGCCGACGCGTTCGGCGTCGCCCCACCGGGCTGGGACGGCGACGGGTTCTTCGGGCCGCTCGACGCGCCGCTGCCGATGCCGGCGGGACGGTTCGACCGGTGGGGCGCGTTCCTCGCCGCGTGCCGCGTCGCGCCCGTCACGCGCGCGCTCGTGGACGCGGGGGTCGTCGACGCCACCGTCGCGCGCGACCTCGACCG
>NZ_JAAXOY010000738.1 GCF_012396155.1 Cellulomonas septica
CCGACCGGAGCTCGCCGGTCATCGGACGCGTGCCGCGGTTGGTCCGCTCGGCCTCGTACGCCATCGCGGTCGCGAACGCCTCCGACGAGCGCACGAGCCGCAGCGCGGTCGGCTCGACGGGTCGGCGCGCGCCCTCGTGGATCGCGAGCGGCGACACGTCGAGCAGACGCGAGTCGTCGACGCCGCGCACGACGCCGACCTGCAGCACGTCGACCTGCCGGCCGGGACCACGCAGGAAGCCGAGGGTGTCGGTGGCCTCGGCGGCGACCTCGGAGCACAGGATCACGAGCCGGACGCCCTCGCGCCGGCTCGCGACGGTGCCGCCCGCGACCTGCTCGCGGAACGCGGCGAAGTCGACGCCGAACCGGCTGGGGTCGGCGTGGTAGGCGCGGGCCAGGTCGGTGGTGGTCATGCGGCCCGCGGCGCCCGCGTGGCGCAGGGACGCGACGACGGCGTCGTCGTCGACGACCTGCACGACCTCGACGACGACGGGACGGCCCGTGGCGTCGAGCGCGAGGAGCTCGGGGAGGTCGGCGTGGTCGGGGGCGCTCGCCCGCCAGCGCACGGCGAACAGGGGCTCGCCCGCGACGGCGCTGAGATGGTGGGTGAGGACCGCGGAGCACTCCTGCGCGAACGACCCCGCGAGGGGCTGCATCGGCTGGACGAGGCGCGGCCGCCCCTCGTCGAGCTCGAAGATGGGCATCGCGGTCCCGGCCTTCCTGGGCACGCAGCGGCCGACCGCCTGCCCCGTAGATCGCGCGCACACCCCCGACCGGATGTGCGTGCGTCCACACTTTCCCACAGCCGGGCGGCCTCGTCAGCCCGTCGAACGGGTGGTGCGGCGTGTTTCCGCCCACCCGGGCGGTTTCTCCCGGTGCGTTCTTGGTCACCCGTCCGAGTGGTGGGCATCCGTCCGGGTTCGACAGCCCCTCCCGCCCGACGTCGTGGACGGGCGGGGCCGACCCCGGGTCAGTCCTCGGCGAGCGCCGCCTCGACCCGCTCGACCTTGCCGGTGAGCTCGCCCGAGCGCCCGGGGCGGATGTCGGCCTTGAGGACGAGGCTCACGCGGTGGCCGTGCCGGCCCACGGCCTCGGTCGCGCGCTTCACGACGTCCATCACCTCGTCCCACTCCCCCTCGATCGTCGTGAACATGGCGTCGGTGCGGTTCGGCAGCCCGGACTCGCGCACGATGCGGACGGCGTCCGCGACGGCCTGCGTGACGGACTCACCCGCACCGAGCGGGGCGACGGAGAAGGCGACGAGCATGCCGCCACCCTGGACGCGAGCGCGCCGCGTGTCCAGCCGGACCGGGGCCTCGGCCGTCCGGGTGCCGCTCGTGGACGGAGGTCGGCGCGTCCGTCACCATCGGCGCGTGCCTGCCCTTCGACGAGCTCCCGCCGATGCCCCGGCCCTCGGGCCGGGCGGCGCGCCCGTGCCGTTCGTGATGGTCGACGACTGGACGGCCACGTTCACCGTGCCGCCGAACCTCGCGCGCCGGCTGGAGCCCGAGCCGGGCTGGGTCGGGCACGACGACGTACGCGGAGAACATCGGCGTCATGGCCGCGACGCGCGTCTACTCGACCGCGGCGTACTGGGTGGCCGCGGGTGGCGCGCTCGTGCTGAGCCTGTCGCCGAAGTTCGGCG
>NZ_JAAXOY010000739.1 GCF_012396155.1 Cellulomonas septica
CACGCGCGTCGCCCGGCGGTCGGGGGTCCGGCACCCGACCGCCGGGTCACCTCCGCGGGTCAGCGCCGGCCGCCCATCGCGTCGCGCAGGACGACGAAGACGTCCGTGTTCGGCTGCGACCGCGCGAGCCGCTCGGCGCTCGGCCCCTCGGCCGTGAGCGGCGTCGCGCCGCCGGTGTGACCGCTCGTCGTCCAGTCGATCGTGAACTGCAGGTCCGTCCCGGCGACGGCGAACGGCCCGTCCTCGAGGCTCTGCAGCACCTCGGCCGACGTGCTCGCGGGGTCGCCGCTCTCGTCGTCCGGGTCGACGTTCTCGATGGCCAGCCCGCCGGTCTCGTGGTCGCCCACGACCACGACGAGCGTCCCCGGGTGCCGCTTCGCGAACGCGTGCACGACCGCGACGGTGTCGTCGAGCGCCTGCCCGGCCGCCAGGGTGAGGGCCGCGTTGTTGGCGTGCGACATCTCGTCGACGCCCTCCTCCTCGACCATGAGGAAGAAGCCCTGGCGGTCGCGCGAGAGCACGTCGAGCGCCTTGCGCGTCATGTCGACGAGCGGCACGACGGGCGCGTACTCGTCGCCCTGACCCTCGGGCGCCTGCTCGAACATCTCCTCGTTGGCGAACAGCCCGAGGATCCGGTGGGCGCGCGTCGCGGCGAGCTCGTCGGCGGTCGTGACGTACTCGTACCCCGACGCCTGCGCGCGCTCGACGAGGTTGCCCTGGTCGCTGCGGCTGACCTCGGGCCGCGGGTCGGCCGGGTCGTCGGGGTAGGCGCCCTCGTCGCCCGCGGGGTACCACCAGTCCTCGCCCCCGCCGAGGATCACGTCCGGCCGCGACTCCTCGATCAGCTGCCGGGCGATCTCCGTCTGGTCGCCGCGGTCGGGCACGTGCGCGCCGAACGCGGCGGGCGTCGCGTCGGTGACCTGCGCGGTCGTGACGACACCCGTCGACTTCCGGAGCGACTTCGCGTGCTCGAGCAACGTGCGGACGGGGTTGCCGTCGACGTCGACGCTGACCGCGCCGTTGTAGGTCCGGACGCCGGTCGCGAACGCGCTCGCCGCGGCGGCCGAGTCGGTGACGGCCTCCTCGGGGTCGAGCGAGTCGGTGTGCGTCCAGCCCGCGTACCGCAGCGAGTCCATCGCAATCTCGCCGTCCTTGCCGACGGTGCTGAGCCGGATCGCCTCGCGCGCCGCGATGCTGAGGCCGTCGCCGACGATCAGGACGACGTTCTTGGCCGTGCGCGACGAGCCTCCGCGGTCGCTGCCCGTGACGTCCTGGTCCCCTGTCGTGAGGCCGCTCGTGACGAGCCCCCCGGTCGTGAGGCCCGCCGCGATCGCGGCCGCCCCGCCTGTCGCCATCCACCGTCGTGCGTGCGTGCGCATGGTGCCCCCTCGAACCTCGTCGTCCTCGGATGAGCCGGGCCCGTCGACGGGTCCGGAAGCGCCCATGCTGGGACGGATCTATCCGTCGCGCATCCGCTGCAGATCGGGGTGGCGAGCGCGGCGGGTGCGCGCACGACGGAGGACGAATCGGCGCCCGGCGTCGCGTCAGGCGGGCAGCACGCGCGCGAGCAGGTCGCGGGCCTTCCCCGGCGCGGTCCCG
>NZ_JAAXOY010000074.1 GCF_012396155.1 Cellulomonas septica
CGCGACCAGGCGGTCCGCCGCCTCCTGCGCGGACCCCGCCGTGCGCAGCTCGACCTCGATCCTGCGGTCCGTCAGCTCGTCCGTCAGGCCGTCCGAGCACACGACCATCCGGTCGCCCGGGCTCACGGGGAACAGCCACACGTCCGGCCGCACGTCCGACGCCCCGCCGCCGAGCACGCGCGTGACGACGTGCCGTCGCGGGTGACGCGCCGCCGCGTCCGCCGGCACGAGACCGCTCGCGACGAGCTCGGCGATCTCCGAGTGGTCCGCCGTGACCTGCTCGAGCACGCCGCCGATCATGCGGTACGTCCGTGAGTCGCCCACGTTGAGCACGACCCAGCACGGCACGCCCTCGTGCTCCGTGAGGACCACGCCCGTGATCGTCGTGCCCGGTCGGCGCGGCGACGACGACGGGAGGTCCCGGACCCGCGCGTGCGCGTCGCGCAACGTGCCCGCGACCGTCGCGACGTCGGGCGTCGTCCCGACCAGCGGCCGCAGTGCCTCGACCGCCAGGCCGCTCGCGACCTCGCCCGCCTCGTGACCGCCCATGCCGTCCGCGACGACGTACACGCCGCCCGACGCGAGGGACGCGTCCTCGTTGGAGTCGCGGCGCCCGCGGTCCGTCGCGACGCCCACGTCGACCCGGACGCCGGCCACGGCCGGCTGCACCGACTCGTCCGACGGGGCCGTCACGTCCACCTCGCAGCGGGATCGCTCCCCGGCGGAGACCCGCCGTCGGGAGGGCGGTCGGCGACCGCCGCGCTCATGCTACGGCGCGACGGGCGCAGGACGCGGCCGTTCGTCGGGATCGTCCCGGGTGGCGGAGCGCCATCCGCCGCTCTCCGTGCTGGGGAACAGGTCGCGTCAGGCGCGCTCGACCCGGGCCGCCCGCTGGCCGAAGCGGATCGTCCAGCCCGCCTCCACGACCGCGCGCGCGCCGGGCGTCAGCGCCGCTCCCGAGCCGTCGGGGCCGACGAGCACCGTGCCGTTCGTCGAGCCACGGTCGACGACCCAGAGCCGGCCGTCGCCCGTCGGACCGAACGCCAGGTGGATCTTCGAGACCGAGCGCTGCGGGTCGTCCACCGCGACGACGTGCGTGACCCCGGCGTCCGACGGGTCGCGACCGACGAGCCCGTCTCCCTCGACGACGACCCGCTCGCCCGTGTCGAACACGAGCCGCAGCAGGCCGGCCGAGGCGCGATCGGCGGACGGGTCCGCCGTGCCGACGAGGCGCGTGTGCTCGACGTCGCCGAGCCCTCCGGCCGGAGACGCCTCGCTGCGCAGGACGGTGTGCTCCAGGTCGCCCGGAACGGAGGGCATGAGCGGCTGGACCGGCGACGTCACCGGCTCGCGCAGGCGCGTCTGCTCCACCTCGCCGAGCCCGACCGCGTCGACCGGCGCCCTCGCCGGCTCGCGCAGACGGGCCTGCTCCACCTCGCCGAGCCCGACCGCCTGCGTCGTGATGCGCGGCGCGAGGTTCGTCGTGCGGTCGCGCGCACCCGCGAGGATCTCGATCGTCGAGGCCCGGTCCGGGTAGCCGAGCGACGTCTTGATCAGGAAGCGGTCGAGCTGCGCCTCCGGGAGGCGGTACGTGCCCGCCTGCTCGATCGGGTTCTGCGTCGCGATGACCATGAACGGCCGGCCGACCGAGTGGGTCACGCCGTCGACCGTGACGTGCCCCTCCTCCATGACCTCGAGCAGCGCCGCCTGGGTCTTCGGCGAGGCCCGGTTGATCTCGTCCGCGAGCACCACGGACGCGAAGACCGGCCCCTGGTGGAACTCGAACTTGTGCGAGCCCTGGTCGTAGATCGTCACGCCCGTGACGTCCGACGGCAGCAGGTCCGGCGTGAACTGGATGCGGTGGTGCGTGCCCTGCACCGTCGCGGCCAGCGCCTTCGCGAGCGACGTCTTGCCCGTGCCGGGCGCGTCCTCGAGCAGCAGGTGGCCCTCGGCCAGCATCGCGGTGAGCGCGAGGCGGATCGTCCGGTCCTTGCCCAGCAGGGCCTGCCCGACGTTGGACACGAGCGTGTCGAACGTCTCGGCGAACCAGGCGCTCTGCTCGGGGGTCATCGTGTTCTCCTCCAGGGACGTGCGGGGATCAGGGTGCGGGCACCGTGTAGGTGACGGGGTTCGACGCCGGGCCGGCGCCCTTCTCGTTGCGGGCGGTCACGACGACCGTGACGACGGCGCCCGCGCCGGGGTCGCCGAGGTCGCGCATCCGCCGGGCGCGGGTCGTGCCGTTCTCGTCGTCGCAGCCGACCTGGTTGCCGTCGACGGCCCAGCAGACCTGGTACGTCACCGACAGCCCGCCGGAGTCCGGGGCCGACCACGCCGCCGTGAGCCGCGTGGGGGCGTCGGTCGAGTCGGGCGTGAGCGTGAGGCCACCGACCTTGCCCGGCACGGCACCCCAGGTGATCACCGCGCTGCTCTGACCCGGCGAGCTCGTGAACGTGCGGCCGTCGACCGTCGTGTCCGCGACGACCGTCAGCGTGACGCGCGTGCCCTGCCAGCGCCAGTTCCAGCCCGACACGTCGACCGTCTGGCCCGACGCGCCCGTGCCGTCCGCACGCTGACCGGTGTCGGTCTGCAGGCTCCACCGGTACCGCAGGTTGTTGCCGCCGTTGGCCGCGGCCGCGGACCAGCTGATCTGCAGCGTCGTGGGGCGCCCGGCGGAGGTCGTTGCCGTCACGACCGGCTGGGCGACGTTCGGCTGGCCGGGCGGCGTCGTCGCCTGGGCGCTCGCCGCCGGGCTCCACCCGCTCGACCCGGCCTGGTTCACGGACCGGACCTGGAACGTGTACGGCTCGTCGCGGCCCTGCAGGCCCTCGGCCACCCACTGCTCGCCGCGACCGACCGACCGCTCCGTGCCGTCGGGCATGCGGACGACGTACTCGGTGATCGGGGCGCCGTTGCCGTCGGCGCCGGACCACGACAGGCGGATCGCCCCCTGGCCCGCGAGCGACGTCGCCGTCAGGGAGGTCGGCGCGGTCGGCAGCCCGAACGTCGACGCGGTCGTGGTCCCGGCGGCGCCCTGGCCGGCCTTGTTCCGCGCGCGCACGGACACCTTGTACGGGTAGCCGGTGCTCGCCTGGGTGAACGTCCAGCGTGTCTGGCCCGCGGGGACGACGGTCGTCAGACCGTTCGGGCCCTCGACCGTCACCTCGTACTCGGCCACCGCGTCGCCGTTGTCGGCACCGGGCACCCACGTCACGTCGAGCACGCGGCCCGTCTGCGAGTCGGTCGGCACGGCCTGCACGGTCGGGGCGTCGGGGGCGCGCGCGGGCACCATCGGCGTCGACCACGGCGACCAGGGGCCGGGCTCGGGCGCGCGGTTGTGCGCCCGGACCTGCACCGTGTACGCCGTGCCGTTGCGCAGGCCGGTGAACGTGTAGCTCGTCGAGCTCGTCGAGACGCTCGCCGGGCCGTTCGCCGGCGACGGCGAGATCTGCAGCGTGTAGCTCGAGATGGCCGAGCCGCGCGACGCCGGCGGGGTCCACCGGGCCGTCACCGCGTTGTCGCCGAACTCCAGGGTCGGCGTCGCCGGCGCGTCGGGGACCGCGTCGGGCCGCGCGGGCGCCGACGGCGCACTGGGGTCCGACCAGCCGACCGCGTTGCGCGCGGCGACGGTGAACGTGTACTCGACGTCGTTCGTCAGGTTGTCGAGCGTGCACGTCGTGCTGGTGCACGACCGCGTGATGCCGCCCGGGTTGGCGACGACCCGGTACTCCTCGATCGGTGCACCGCGGTTGTCCGGGGCGTCCCACGACAGGACGACCGTGCGGTCGCGGACCTCGCCGACGCGCGGCGCGATCGGGACGGCCGGACGGCCGCGCACGACGAGGACCACGCGTCCCTCGACCTCGCGGTCCGGGTCGCCGGTCGCGTCGCGCACCCGCACGACGGCGACCATCTGGCCGATGAACCCCTGGGCCGGGCGCAGCGACACCGTCCCGTCGCCGACGGCGACCGTGCCCTGGCCCGACTCGACGCGCGCACCGACGACGGTCAGCAGCTCGCCGGGGAACGGGTTGTACGCGCCCTCCAGGACGTCGACGCGGCGTTCCTTGCCCTCCTCGCCGTCGGTGAACGTCCGGTCGACGACGTCCGCGAGCGGACGCTTGCTCGCGACGACGCGGACGTCGACGGCCTGGTCGAGCGAGCCCGAGCGTCCGTACCCGATGCGGATCGGCAGCTGCGCGGTCTTGCCCTTCGGCGTGTCACGGGCGGCGGCGACGTAGAGGATGCCGCCCTCGACCGTGGCGGTGAACCCGACCGGGCTCGCCCCCGTGAGCTGGTAGCTGTACTTCTCAGCGGTCCCCGACTGCCCGGCGGGCCCCGTCGTGAACGCGCGCAGGTCGACGACGGAGGCCGCCTCGCCGGGCGCGACGTCGATCATCGACGGCGTGAACGTCGGCGGGTGGTCGTCGACCGCGTACACGTCGATCAGCAGCGTGAGGGGCGCGGTGTGCGCCGACGAGTCGCCCGCACCCGTGGCGTCGGTGACGACGAGCGTGATCGACGCGGGACCCGCGTACCCGGGCGCGGACCGGAACTGCAGCGTCGTGTCGTCCTTGACGAGCCCGCTGCCGTCGGACTTGGTCGCGGTGACGCCGAGCGGGTCGGCGACCTGCGCGGTGCGGCCGGGCGCGACCTTGATCTGCTCGTCGAGCGAGATCTCGAGCAGCTCGCCCGTCGCGACCCGCAGGTCGGGCGCGCCGCGGCGCAGCGTCGGCGGGAAGAACCCGAGCGCGGGCACGGTGATGAACGCCCACGACGCCGCCTCGCCGGTCGGGTCGGTCGTGTTGGTCAGCCGGTACGGCAGCGTCTGCGCGTGGTCGACGAGCGTGATCACGACCCGGCCGTCCGGGGCCACCCGGGCGACGTCGGCGACCGACCGGGGCACCGAGACCTCGAGGTCGCTCAGCGGGCCGCTCGGGTTCTGCGCGAGCGTGAGGACGTTGACCGCGACCTCGGTCAGCTCGAACGTGTCGGCCGGCGGCACGACGACGTCGGCGGCGATTGGTGCCAGGACGGGGGCGTCGCGCGTGACGGTCACCGTGAGCACCGCGGTGTCGCTCCCGCCGCGCGCGTTGGTCGCGGTGTACGAGATCTGGACGATCCCGTCCTGCTCGGGGGCCTGCACGATGAGGCGTCGACCCTCGACCCGCGCGGCGACGTCCGTCGGCGACGTCACGAGCTCGTCGGACAGCGTGAGCTCGCCGCCGCTCGAGTCGACGTCGTTGGCGAGGACCCGCACCTCGACCGTGCGGCCCGGGGCGACCGTCACCGCGTCGTCGCGCGCGACGACCGTGGCCGCGGTCGTGGGCCTCTTAGCGATGCCGACGCGGATGTCCGCGACCGCCCGCTGGCCGGTCCAGTCCTCGACCGCGTAGCTGAAGGTGACCGTGCCGAGGTCGTCCTGCGCCGCCTCGTAGACCAGGTAGTCGGCGCCGACCTCGACGATCCGGCCCCGCTCGGGCGGCTTGGCGAAGCCGAGGAGCGCGACACCGTCGCCGTCGTCGTCGATCCCGACCAGCGGGACGTCGACGCGGACCTTGTCACCGGCGAAGACCCGCGCCTCGAGGTCGCGCGGCCGCGGCGGCGCCTTGGTCGCGGCGTCGGACGCGTGCACGCGCACCGTGAGGGTCGCGGCGGTCTCGTTGCCGGTCTCGTCGCGGACCACGAACGTCGCACGCGCGGTCATCGGCGTCGACGGCGCCTGGTAGCGCAGCACGTCGCCCGACACGAAGAGCAGCCCCTCGCCGTCGCCGAGCGGCTCGGCCAGCGTCGGCTGGACGGTGAGACGGTCGCCGTCGGGGTCGTACGCCGTGTCGAGCACCGGGATCGTCACGACGCCCCCGGTCCGCACGGACGCCTCGACGTTGCGCACCACGGGCGGCTGCGACGTCCCGGTCGCCGCAACGGGCCGCACGACGATCTCGCCGACCGCCTCCTCGCCGCCGTTCGAGACGACGTACCGCAACGACACCGGCTCGGTGAGCGTGCGGTCGGCCGTGATCTGGACGTACCGGTGCTCGAGGACCGCGGCGTGCAGGCCGAGGCCGGGCGGGACCTCGACGTCCTGCAGGACGAGCACGCCGCCCGCCGGGTCGGAGTCGTTCTCGAGCGGGTCGATCGTGACCTCGCCGCCCGCCGGCAGGTACGCGACGTCGCGCACCGCGACGGGCGGGCGGGCCTGCTCGGGCCACTCGAGCACGTCGACGCGCGCGAGGCCGGTCGCCTGCTGCGGTGCCGCGGTCACCACGAACGGCACGTAGTACGTCTGGGCGCGCGGCGCGGAGAACGTGAACGTGCCGGCCGCGAGGTCCGCCTCGACGGTCGCGCCGACCACCTGGTCGACGCTCGCGAGCCGCGGTGCCTCCTGCGACGTCGAGCGCACCGCGTCGAGGGGCCGCAGCGTCACCGCCTGGCCGACGTAGGTGACGGCGTGCACGGGGTCGATCTGCGGCGCGAGCGAACCCGCCGGCCGCACGTCGACCTCGAGCGAGCCCTCGACCGTGTGCGTGCCGTCGGAGACCAGCACCGTGACCGGGGTGCGGCCGAGCCGCCCACCGTCCGCCCGGAACGTGAGCGACCCGTCCTGGCGGAACCGGACCGTCCCGGCCGCCGCGTCGGCGGACGCGCCGACGAGCACGAGGTCGTCGCCGTCGGGGTCGCGGAAGTCCGCGAGCACCTGGTAGTCGGCCTCGCCGCCCGCCTCGACGCGCAGCGAGCCGTTCCGCAGCTGCACGGGCGGGTCGTCGAGCGAGCCGTCGCGCGCCGTCAGCCGCACGCGCGCGGTCGTCGGCGAGCTCGTGCCGCGGCCGTCGTCGACGGTGTACGTGAACTCGGCCGTGCCGGACGCGTCGGGCGCGACCGCGACCTGGAGGGACCGGCCGCCGAAGATGGGCTCGACCGTGCCGAACTCGGGCGGCAGCGGGTCGACGGTCGAGATGACGAGGATCCCGCAGTCGGACGACGAGTCGTTGTCGATGACCGGCAGGATCGTCGTCCGGCCGGGGCGCACGCCGAACTCGTCGTCCGCGGCGACGGGCGCCGCCGACGAGTCGCTGCACTCGGTCACGAGCTCCTGCGTGGTCTGCGGGGTCTGCGACTCGTCCTCGGCCTCCTCGGGCTCCTCCTCGGGCACGACGTCCTGCCAGTCCGGCGTGCGCAGGTCGGTGTCCTGCGTGGGCATCCAGACGCGGCCGCGCAGCGTGTCGTTGAGCACGACGATGCCGTGGTTCACGCGGAAGACCAGCACGTCCTGCGCGGACATGTCCTGCAGGTTGCGGACCTGCGGCTTCTTCCCGTCGCACAGCTCGAGGTACGAGCCGACGGGCGTCGCCCAGGCGGCGTGCGCGCACGACCCGACCTGCACGGGCCGGGCCGGGCGGCCCTCCCCCGTCGTCGGGTGCTCGACCACGTCGCCGCCGTCGAGCGGCACCTCGAGGAGCGCGTCACGGCTCGCGACGAGCACGCGCGACGACTGCGGCCCGGGCTCCTGCAGCGCGAGGTCCTCGCCGTCGAGCTCGACGGTCCCGTGCAGCGTCCGCAGGGTGCTGCCCGAGAGCACGACGGGCTCGTCGCCGACGGCCGTCACGGACTCGATCTCCCCGTCGCCGCGGAGCGTGCCGCCGGGCGTGGTCGACGGGAGCTGGGACAGGTCGACGCGCGTGACCTCGCCGTCCTCGGCGATCGCGAGCGCGACGCCGCTGCGCGCCACGACGACCGTGCCGCCGTCCCCGACCTCGGCGTCGGCCGGGTCCTGCGGGACGTTGAGCCGGTCGAGCTGGTCGACCGTGCGCACCCAGGCGTCCCCGCCCGCGGCGACCGCGACCGTCCCGGCCGCCATGGAGACGTCGGCGCCGGCGACGGCCACGGCGGTCGTCTGCGTGACGGACGCCGGGTCCACGACCGAGAAGCCGGTCGGCTCGAGCAGCAGCACGTCGCCGCCGTCCTGCTGGACGTCGAACGTGCTGCCGCTGGTGACGACCCCCGCGTCGAGCTCCTCGACCTGCGCGTTGAACCGGCCGAGCTTGAGCTGGCTCGTGTTGGTGAGCCACACGCCGCCGTCGTTGAGGTCGACGCGCGCGAGCGGGAAGCCCTGGTCGACGAGCGCGAGCACCGCGACGACGGCGGGCAGCGTGACCACGGCCATCGTCTTCGTCGCGCGGCTGCGGACCGTCTGCCAGCTCATGCCGAGCACCCCTGCGCGGGCTGCGCGGACGACGACCGGTCGGCCCGGACGATCGACACCTCGATGCACACCTGGCCGCCGGGCGCCTGCTCGGCGGGCACGGTCACGGTGGGCGCGTCCGCGAGCTGGGGCGTGGGCTCGCCCGTCGCGGTGCGGACGGCCCACAGGTACCGGTCGCCCTCCGCAGGCTCGGGGTTGACCCACGTGAAGACGACGGAGCCGTCGGCCTGCGGGGTCGCGCGGATCGAGTGCGGCGCGGGCATGACGCCGCCCTTCGACGCCGCGTAGTTGGTCTGCCCGCGGTTGCCCGCGATGCCCGACGTCGACGCGAGCGACACGATGCGCGGGGCGTCGGCGAAGTCGCCCGACGTGAGCAGCGCCTCGTTGATCCGCAGCTGGCTCGCGATGTTCACGGCGAGCACGGATTCCCACTTGTCGGGCGTCATGTTGGCGAGCAGCTTGTCGCGCGTGATGCCCGCGTTGTGCACGACGACGTCGAGCCGCCCGTGCCGCTGGAGGGCGTGCGCGAGGATGCGCGCACCCGCGTCGTCGGCCGTGACGTCGAGCTGGAGCGCGGTGCCGCGGATCTCGTTGGCGACGGCGGCGAGCTGCTCGCCGGCGGCGGGGACGTCGACCGCGACGACGGTCGCGCCGTCACGGGCGAGCGTCTGCGCGATCGCCTTGCCGATGCCGCGCGCGGCACCGGTCACGACCGCGACGCGCCCGTCGAGCGGGGCGTCCCACGACGCCGGCAGCGCACCCGCGTCGGACGCGACCGTGAGCAGCTGCCCGTCGACGAACGCGGACCGGGCCGACAGGAAGAACCGCAGCGCGCCCAGCGCCGACGGTGCCGTCACGGACACGCCCTCGCGCAGCACGACGCCGTTGCCGGTCGCCCCGCCGCGCAGCTCCTTGGCGAGCGACCGCAGCAGCCCGTCGACGCC
>NZ_JAAXOY010000740.1 GCF_012396155.1 Cellulomonas septica
CTGCCGACCCTCGTCGGGCCGTCGTGCCTCGTCAGGACGCCGTGCCTCGTCAGGACGCCGGCCGCGCCCACCACCGCGACCCCCGCGCCGGCGCGGGCCGGACGGGCGCCCGGTCGACGGCTCGCTGGTGGTCACGACGCACGATTCTCCCAGGTGCTCCGCGCGGACCGCGCGCTCATTGCTCGAGCAGCACCAGCGCCTGGATGACGGGACCCGCGACGGCGACGTACATGACCGCGAAGAACAGCGCGTAGAGCAGCGTGAACGCCGTCGCCTGACCCGCCGCGCGCGGCTCGCGCAGGTGCGTGACCGTCTTGCTCACGACCCGCCACGGCCGCGCGACGTCCCAGCTGTTGAGGCGCAGGTGCCGGCCCAGGTACATGCCGAACGACACGAGCAGCAGGACCACGGCGACGAGCACCAGCGTGTCGCCCGCGAGCAGGGACGACGCTGTGTCGCCGTGCCGCGTGATCGCGAACTCCAGCTGCACGAGCAGCACGTTGAGCACGGTGTTGAGGACGCCGGCCATCGCGAGCGAGATGACGAGCACGACGTCGAACCACATCGGCACCCCGTCGTCGTCGCGCCGGTGGCTGAGGTTGAGCTCGGTGACGAGGTAGCCCGCGTTGGGCAGGAGCAGCAGCCAGACGAGCAGGAGCAGGCCGACCAGCGGGAACACGACCGTGTGGGGCACGCCCACCGCCAGGAGGAAGATCAGCGCGTACGACAGCAGCAGGACCAGCAGCGGCGCCGCGGAGAGCCCGAGGTTGAGCAGCATCGGCCGGTACACGCGCGTGCCGAACACCGGGCCACGGGCCACGACGAGCCCGAGCGCGAGCACGTTCATGAGGAGCACGCCCAGCAGCAGGCTCGCGATCACGGGCGACGTCCGGGCGTGGTCGACATGCCGCCATGCTGGTGCGTCGCGCCTGGTGAGGCCACCGGACAGGGGTCGACGGGGGTGCCGCACGCCGCCGGGGCGCCCGCCCTCGCGTCGTCGCCCCGGGCCGGGTGCAGCGGAAATGGGGTGCGCGCCCGCGGTCACCCTGCCTACCGTGCCCGGGTGCTGATCTGACCACCGCGCCGAGTCCCTCTCCCGACTCCCGCGCCCGTCGTGCAGCCACGACGCCGGCGCACCCCGGTGGTGATCGCATGAACCCAGTCCTCCGTGCCCGTGCCCTGACCCGTTCCTACGACGGGCGTCCCGTGCTGTCCGGCGTCGACCTCGACGTCGACCCCGGCCACCGCCTCGGCGTCGTCGGGGAGAACGGCATCGGCAAGTCGACGCTGCTGCGCCTGCTCGCGGGCGTCGAGCCGCCCGACAGCGGCGACGTGACCCGCCCCGCCGCGCTCGAGCTGCTCACGCAGGAGCCGACGTTCGCCGCGACCGACACCGTCGCCGACGTCATGGCTGCCGCGCTCGCGGACGTGCGTGCCGTCGAGCAGGCGCTCGAACGGGCGTCCTCGGCGCTCGCGGACGACGTCCCCGGTGCCGACGACGCGTACGCCGCCGCGCTCCTCGACGCCGAGCTCGCGGGCGTGTGGGACGCCGACCGGCGCGCCGAGCTGGCCCTC
>NZ_JAAXOY010000741.1 GCF_012396155.1 Cellulomonas septica
ATCGCCGCGAGGGCGGCGGTGAGCGGGGACCGCGGTGGGCCGGAGCGGGCGCCGGTGCGCGTGGCGCCGAGCGGGTGGGCGGGAGTCCTGCGGGTGCGCAGGGTCGGACGGGCACGCAGCACGGTCACTCCTTCGTGACACCACGGCCGGGCCCCTGACCGGCCGGAGGCCGCGGCCCCTGCCGTCGACGGGCTCCCTCGCCCGCCCGGCATCGCGTACGCCCGCGGCTGGCCTCAGTCGACCACAAAGACTTACAGGGCAGTAAGTGCAGAAGGTCACGATTCGGTCACGACGCCGCGCCGCTCCGCGCGCCCGCAGCGGCCACGGCAGGACCACCTCGCCCTCCCCCGCCACCCACCCGGCAGGCGGGAAGAGTGGTCAAGCAGGAGGAGGGGGCAGGCAGGACGAGTGGTCAAGCAGCAGGAGGAGGGGGCGGGCAGGACGAGTGGTCAGGCGGGGAGGACGCAGGTGGGCGACGGGAGATCGAGGGTCGAGACGACCTCGCCCGACGCGGCCAGCACCACCAGGCGGTGCGCGCGCTCCAGGGCGACGACGACCCACGGGCCGACGACCGCGAAGTGGCGCGGCCAGTGCCCGCCGAGCGGGTGCGAGCGGCCGTCGGACAGCTTCCCGTCCTGCCCGATCGAGTACCGCGTGAGGACGTCGGCGCCGCGGACCGTGACGAGCACGTCGTCGCCGTCCACGGCCAGGTGCGAGGGCAGCGAACCCGCCGGGTGGCGCACCGGGTCCGTCCGGCCGGCGTCGTCGCCGGTCGCCGCGCCGACGACCGCGGGAACCGTCTGCTTCGCGGTGCCGGTCGCGGTCTCGGGGTCCCACGTCAGGACGTGGACCTGCACGTCGAGCTCCCCGGCGACGTACGCGGTGCGGCCGTCCGCGGCGAAGCCCACGTGCCGCGGGCCGGTCCCGGGCGGCAGGGTCGCGGCGATCCCGTCGGGCTCGACGCCCCCGTCGACGACGCGGTAGCGGCGCAGCTCGTCGGTCCCGAGGTCCGCGACGAGGAGGTGCCGCCCGCCCGGCGCGAGGATCGCGTAGTGCGCGTGGGTGCCCTCCTGCCGGTCCGTCACGGGTCCGCTGCCCTCGTGGCCGTAGGTGGCCGGCGCGGTGCCGTCGGCGGACGGCTCGGCCGCGAGCAGCCCGAGGTGCCCGGACCCGTAGTTGGCGACGGCGACGAGACCCTCGACGTCCGTCGACACGTGGCACGGGTACGCGCCGCCGGACGCCCGACGCGACCGCTCGGTCAGCCCGCCGTCCTCGTCGACCGCGAGCGTGACCACCTCGCCGTCCTCGACCTCCAGCGCCGCGTGCAGCGTGCGCCCGTCGGGCGAGGCCGCGACGAACGACGGCGACGGCAGCGTGACCACGAGCGACGCGTCGCCGAGCGCACCGGTCGCGTCGTCGAGCGTCACCCGCCAGATGCCCTCGCCGAGCCCCACGGGGGTGCCGGCGCCTGCCGCGGGGTACGTGCCGATCCAGAGCTGGGTCACGGCCGTCGAGCCTAGACCGGGCCGCGGCACCGCACCCGACGACGTCCGTGCCCGAGCGGCGGCGACGCGGACGGCCGGTCGGCGGCCTCGTCAGGCGAGGGCGGAGGCAGCG
>NZ_JAAXOY010000742.1 GCF_012396155.1 Cellulomonas septica
CGCTCGTCCCGCCGCCCCCGCCCGCGCCGCGCAAGCCGCGCGTGCTCGGTCCCGGCGTCGGCATGGTCGGCTCGGTCGTCGCGCTCAGCCTCATCGGGCTCGCGGTCCTCCTGCTGGCCGACTGGACCGGCGACTTCGACGGACCCGTCGCCCTCACCGCGCTCGGCATCGGCATCGTCCTCGCCGGGCTCGGGATCATCGTGTCGGGCCTGCGCGGCCGCCGCAGCGGCGCGCTCGGCGCCCTCGCGATCGTCGGCATCCTCGTCGCGCTGCCCGTCGGCGCCGCCCAGACGAACGACTGGGTGTGGACGACAGGCCCGGACCGCCACCTCGACAGCGGCACCTACGTCGTGGACAGCCGCCGCTCCGCCGCCGACGGCTTCGACCTCGGGTTCGGCGACGCCGTGGTCGACCTGACCGGCGTCCCCCTCACCAGCACGACGCTCGACGTCCCGGTCTCGCTCGGCGCCGGCAACCTCACCGTCGTCGTCCCGGCCGACGCGGCCGTCGCCGCCGACGCCGAGGCCGGCGTCGGGACGGTCCGCTGGGAGCTCGACGGCGAGACGCGCACCGTCGACGGCCTCGGCATCTCGGAGCAGAGGTTCGAGGACGAGCAGACCCGCAACGGCACGACCCCCCAGCTCCTGCTGCACGTCAGCGTCGGCGCGGGCGAGGTCCGGATCATCGAGGAGCAGGCATGAGCACCGACGACACCCGCCACCAGCCGGAGCCGGCGACGGACCCGGACGACGCAGCCCTCGCTCCCGACGCGACCGCACCGCTGCCGCCGACGGACGAGCCGCGCACCAACACCGCCGCCGACGCCACGGACGTGGCCGACGACGCCGAGGTGGTCGAGGCCACGGGTGCGGCCGACGACGCGGACGTGCCCGACGACGCGGACCTCGTCGGCGCCACGGATGCGGCCGACGAGGCGGACGTGGTCGACGACGCGGACCGCGCTGACGACGCGGACGTGGCCGACGACGGGGGCGTGGCGACCGGGGCGAGCGCAGACCTCGCGGCCGAGGCGGGCGGGACCCAGCCCCTCTCCCGGGCGGACGAGACCCAGCCGCTGCCTCCGGCGGACGAGACCGAGGTGCTGCCCGTGGCGGACGAGACCCAGGTGCTGCCGGCCATGACGAAGGACCGCCCGGTGCGGGACGACGAGCCGGCCGTCGCGCAGGACGGGCACACCCGCCCGCTCCCGCCGAGCCAGGACGCTCGTCCGCCGCTGATCGACGAGCTCGCGAGCCTGTCGACGCCCCCGCCGGAGTCCCGACCGGCCCCGGCCTCCACCCCGCTCCCGGTCTCGGCCCCGCTTCCGGCCGCGGCCCCGAGTCCGACGCCGGCCACGTCGGGCACCTCCGCGACGGTCACCTCCCCGGCCGTCACGGAGCCGGAGAAGGAGCCGCGGGCACGGCTGCGGGTCGGGACCGTCGTCTGGGGCCTCGTCCTCGCGGCGATCGGCGTGGGGATCCTCGCGTGGGCGTCGGGGCTCGCGATCGACCTGCAGCTCGCGCTGATCGTGCTGCTCGCGGTCGCGGGCGCGGCGCTGCTCGTCGGGTCGCTGCTCTCGGCAGCCCGCAGCTCACGCCAGGCGGCCGCC
>NZ_JAAXOY010000743.1 GCF_012396155.1 Cellulomonas septica
CCACCCGCGTCAGCCGAGGACGCCACGGCCGGCTGGGCCCGCGGGCGACCGCGCGTCGATGCCGAGACGCGCCTCGCGCGGCGGGCCAGAATGAGGCGCATGGCGTCGCCGAGCGTGTCCTCGTCCATCACCGCCCGGCTCCAGGTGCAGGCCAGGCCGACGGCGGTCAGCGAGCTGACGACCGCGATCGAGGAGGCGGGCGGGATCGTCACGGCGCTCGACGTCACGGCGTCGGGGCACGAGCAGATGACGGTCGACGTCACGTGCGCGACGCGCGGCGAGCAGCACGCGGCGGACATCGTCGCGACGCTCAAGGACCTGCGCGGCGTGCTCGTCGACCGGGTGAGCGACCGGACGTTCCTCATGCACCTGGGCGGCAAGCTGTCGATCGAGTCGAAGGTGCCGCTGCGCAACCGCGACGACCTGTCGATGGCGTACACGCCGGGGGTGGCGCGGGTGTGCGAGGCGATCGCGGCCCGCCCGGAGGACGCCCGCCGGCTCACGATCAAGCGGAACACGATCGCTGTCGTCACGGACGGGACCGCCGTGCTGGGGCTCGGCAACATCGGCCCGCTCGCGGCGCTGCCCGTGATGGAGGGCAAGGCGGTGCTGTTCAAGCGGTTCGCGGGGATCGACGCGTTCCCGCTGGTCCTGGACACGACGGACGTCGACCAGATCGTCGAGACGGTCGTGGCGATCGCGCCGGCGTTCGCGGGCATCAACCTCGAGGACATCTCGGCGCCGCGGTGCTTCGAGGTCGAGCGTCGGCTGCGCGAGCGGCTCGACATCCCGGTGTTCCACGACGACCAGCACGGCACGGCGATCGTCGTGGTCGCCGCCCTGACGAACGCGCTCAAGGTGGTCCGCAAGGACATCGGCACGGTGCGGATCGTGCTGTCCGGCGCGGGTGCGGCGGGCACCGCGGTGCTGCGGCTGCTGCTCGCGGCGGGGGGGCGCGACGTGGTCGTCGCCGACATCGAGGGCGTCGTGCACGCGGACCGCCCGGGGCTGCCCGAGTCGTTGCGGTGGACCGCGTCGGTGACGAACCCGCGCGGCGTGACGGGGACGATCCCGCAGGCGCTGGCCGGCGCGGACGTGTTCATCGGGGTGTCCGCGCCCGACGTCATCACGGCGCAGGACGTGTCGACGATGGGCCGCGACGCGATCGTCTTCGCGCTCGCGAACCCGCGGCCGGAGGTGGACCCCGACGACGCGGCCCGCTACGCGGCGGTGGTCGGCACGGGCCGGTCGGACTTCGCGAACCAGATCAACAACGTGCTCGCGTTCCCGGGCCTGTTCCGGGGGCTGCTCGACGCGCAGTCGCACAAGATCACCGACCGGATGCTGCTCGCGGCGGCGTACGCGCTGGCGTCGACGGTCGCCGACGACGAGCTGAACCCGACGTACATCGTCCCGAGCGTCTTCCACCCGGACGTGGCGACGGTGGTCGCGGCGGCCGTCGAGCGCGAGGCGCGCGCCGACGCGGAGGCGACCGCGACCGCCTGACCGCTCGCGGCGTGCGGATCGCGTC
>NZ_JAAXOY010000744.1 GCF_012396155.1 Cellulomonas septica
CTGCCGCCCGTGCCGACGGTGCCGCCGCCCGTGCCGACCGTGCCGCCGCCGGACACCGATCCGTTCGAGCCCGTCGAGCCCGGCACCGTGCCGGGGGTCGTCGCGGCGACGGTCTCGACGGTCGCGTCACCACCGATGCCGACGGCGACACCCGAGACGTCGACCGGCACCGTCACCGGCAGCGACCCGAGCGCGTCGCCGGGCATGCTGCCGGACGCGTCGCCCGAGGTCCCGGTGCCCGACGCCGACCCGGCGACGGCGTCACCGCCGACGGCGACGGCGACACCCGAGACGTCGACCGGCACCGTCACCGGGACCGAGACGAGGGCGTCGTCGGACGTCGGCTCCGCCGTCTCGGTGCTCGTCGACATGCCGTCGACGACGGCGTCACCCAGGACACCGAGCGCCACCCCGGACACGTCGACCGGCACCGTCACCGGTGCCTGGACAAGAGCGCCGTCGGACGTCGCACCGGTCGGGCCCGTGGCCGCCGGCGTCGTGCTGCGCGCGCCCTCGACGACCGCGTCACCCAGGACGCCGATGGCCACCCCGGAGACGTCGACCGGCACGGTGACCGGCGCGCTGACCAGCGAGCCGTCCGTCCCCGGTCGGCTCACCGACCCGTCACGCGTGGCGACCGACGGACCCGCGACCAGCGCGTCCCCCAGCACGCCCACCGCGATGCCTGTGAGGTGGACGGGCGCCGTCACCGGCGCGCTCACGAGCGCGTCCCGGGCGGGCGTCGCGGACGTGTCCGGCGTGGCGGACCTGGGCGCGCCGTCGACGACGGCGTCACCCAGGACTCCGAGCGCGACCCCGGACACGGTGACCGGCCCGGTGACCGGGAGGGCGACGGCGGTCTCGTCGTCGGTGCCCAGCGCGTCCGGACGGCTGCCGCCCGTCGACCCTGCGGCCGCGTCGGACGAGGTGACCGTGGCGTCACCCAGGACGCCCGCGGCCACGGCGGAGACGTCCACCGGCGCGGTGACCGGTGCGGACACCAGGCCCGCGTCGCTCGGGATGGGCGGGACCGCCGCGCTGGACGGTGCCGCCGACGCGTGATCTGTCACGGTGGCGTCGCCCAGGACGCCGACGGCGACGGACCCGACGGACACCGGCGCGACGACCGGTGCCTCGACGAGCGCGTCGGGCGCGACGGGCGCCGGCGCGGGCGCCGGGGTCGTGGCGGGCGCGGCGGCGACGGACGTCGCGTTCCCGCCGACGGCGACGGCGACTCCGGAGACGTCCACCGGCACGCTGACCGGCGCGTGGACGAGCGTGCCGCCGTCGGGAACGAGCCCGAGGACGCCGTCGTCGCCGCCGCCGATGCTCAGGTCGACGGTCAGGGTGAGGGGTGAGGCGGGTGGTTCAGCAGCATGGGCCAGGCCGGCCCCGGCGACGACGATGCCGCCGCTCACGAGCGCTGTCTGCAGCGCTCGACGGACGAACGTGTGCATGGTGGTGCTCCTCCGTGCTGATGGGTGGCCCGTGCGGGCCGTGGACGCGTGCCGCGACGTGCGCGGCCGGTCCTCCGTCAGGCGGGAGAGCTGGGGAACTCGTCGGCCGGAGACGTGGCGGGCGCGGCGAGCGTGCCGCCGAGG
>NZ_JAAXOY010000745.1 GCF_012396155.1 Cellulomonas septica
AGTTCCTGCGGTTCGTGACGTCGGGCTGGGGCGAGCGGCCGGCGTCGACCGCGACCCGCAGCCCGGCGGCCGACCACACCGAGCGCCGGCGCGCCGCGCTGTCGGCGCAGTTCCCCGGCGAGCGGCTCGTGATCCCGGCGGGCACGTTCAAGGTGCGGTCGAACGACACCGACTACCGGTTCCGCCCGCACTCGGCGTTCGCGCACCTCACGGGCCTGGGGGTCGAGCAGGAGCCCGACGCCGTGCTCGTGCTGCACCCCGTGCCGGACGGCGAGGGCGACGGCGGGTCGGGGCACCGCGCGGTCCTCTACCTGCGCCCGCTCGCCGGCCGGGACACCGCGGAGTTCTTCTCCGACTCGCGCTACGGCGAGTTCTGGGTCGGCGCGCGGCCCACGCTCGAGGACGTCGAGACCGAGACCGGCATCCGCACCGCGCACCTCGACGACCTGCGCGACGCGCTCGCCAAGGACGCGGGCGCCGACGGCGTGCAGGTCCTCGTCGTGCCGGACGTCGACGAGGCGGTCGAGGAGGTCGTCGAGGAGATCCGCGCGACCGAGGCCGCGGGGGCGCGCGACGAGCGGCTCGCCGAGGCGCTGTCCGAGCTGCGGCTGCTCAAGGACGCGTACGAGGTCGAGCAGATGCGCCTCGCGGTCGACACGACGATCGAGGGCTTCGAGAAGATCGTGCGCGCGCTGCCCGCCGCGCAGGAGCACCGGCGCGGCGAGCGCGTCATCGAGGGCACGTTCGTCGGGCACGCCCGGCAGGAGGGCAACGCCGTCGGGTACGAGACCATCGCGGCCGCCGGCGAGCACGCGACGACGCTGCACTGGATCGACAACGACGGCCCCGTGCGCGCGGGCGACCTGGTGCTCGTCGACGCGGGCGTCGAGGTCGACTCGCTCTACACCGCCGACGTCACGCGCACGCTGCCCGTCGACGGCACGTTCACCGAGGTCCAGCGGCGCGTCTACCAGGCCGTGCTCGACGCCGCCGACGCCGCGTTCGCCGTCGCGAAGCCCGGCACGAAGTTCCGTGACGTTCACGACGCCGCGATGCACGTCATCGCCGCGCGGCTCGAGGAGTGGGGTCTGCTGCCGGTCTCGGCGGAGGACTCGCTCAAGCCCGAGAACCAGCACCACCGTCGGTGGATGGTGCACGGCACGAGCCACCACCTGGGCCTCGACGTGCACGACTGCGCGCAGGCGCGCGCCGAGCTGTACCTCGACGCGGAGCTCCAGCCCGGCATGGTGTTCACGATCGAGCCCGGCCTGTACTTCAAGTCCGACGACCTGCTCGTGCCCGAGGAGTACCGCGGCATCGGCGTGCGGATCGAGGACGACGTGCTCGTCACCGCCGACGGCAACGAGAACCTGTCGGCGGCGCTGCCGCGCGACCCCGCCGCCGTCGAGGCGTGGATGCAGGGACTGCTCGGGCGCTGACGCTCAGCGGCCGTCGGCGTCGCCCGCGGGGGGCGCCGGCGGCTGCGGCGCGCTCGTCGTCGGGCCCTGCGGCGCGTTCGTCGGGGGCACGGGCGGCTGCGCCTCGGGCACGTGCGGCGCCGGCGGCGCGACGGGCGGCACGCTCGGTGACGCCGCGGG
>NZ_JAAXOY010000746.1 GCF_012396155.1 Cellulomonas septica
ACTGGGCGCTCTACCCGCTCGACGACGGCACGCCCGGGCACCCCGGCGACCACATGCGGGCGATCGAGCAGGCGATCGCGGTCGCACGCGCCCGAGCGACCGTGTCCGCGTCGCACTTCGTCACCCGGCTCGACGGGGACCTCGCCGACGTGCTCGGGGCCGTCGCGGACGCGTGGCTCGCCGCCGCCCGGCACGTGCGGCACGTCGTCGCGCACGTCACGATCACGCTGCACTCGCCGTCGTGGGCGGGCGGGTCGACGGACGCCGACGCGGCGGGATCCGACCGATGAGCGCCGCACGCGCACGCGTCACGCTCGCGGAGCTCGTCCTGCTCGCGGTCCTCGCCGTCGTCTTCGGGTTCCTCTACTGGGCGCTCGTGCAGGCGTGGGGCGCGCTCCAGCTCGCGATGGGGCCGTTCGGCGACCTCGCCCAGCACGTGCTGATCGGCGGCTGGATGGTCGCGGCCCCGCTCGCGATCTACGTGGTGCGCAAGCCGGGGGTCGGGATCGTCGTCGAGCTCGTCGCGGCGTTCGTCGAGGTCGCGTTCCTCGCGTCCCCCGTCGGACCGACGCTGCTCGTCGTCGGGCTCGTGCAGGGCGCGGGTGCCGAGGCGGCCTTCGCGCTCACGCGGTACCGCCGCTACGGGTGGGGTGTCTTCGCGCTGTCCGGGGTGCTCGCGGGGCTCGCGAGCACCGCGCTCGGCGTCGTCAGGTTCGGGTGGCTCGGGCAGGACTGGTTCGCGTGGCGGCTCGGGCTGCAGGTCGTGAGCGGGCTCGCGCAGCTCGACGTGCCGCTCCCGGCGGGCACCTACCCCGGCATCACGGCCGCCTACTCGGGTGACGGCGTCCACGGCGGTGCCACGTCGGGTGCGCAGACGCTCGTCGTCGCCGAGCACGTGGCGCCCCGTCCCGTCGTGACCGTCGACGTGCCGACCACGGCCGTCGCCGGTCCCGTCACGGCCACCGTCACCGTCGTGGGGCGGCACAGCGAGGCCGTCACGCCCGAGGGCGACGTCCAGCTCATCGTGCTCGACGCCGACGAGCACTACCTGCTGCACGTGAACGCGACGCTCGTCGACGGGAGCGTCGAGGTCACGACGCCCGCGCTCGCCGCCGGCTCCTACACGGTCCTCGCGCACTACTCGGGCTCGAGCACGCAGGGCGTGTACGCGCAGGCCGACTCGACGGAGCACGCGCTCACCGTCACGGCTCCCGTCGTCACGCCCGACCCGCAGCCGTCCACGCCGGCGCCCGTCGTCCCGACGCCCGCACCGGTCCCGGCGCTCGCCGGCTCGACCTCGTCGACGACCCCCGGCGGGTCCGTCACGCTCGTGGCGCGCGGCTTCCTGCCCGGCGAGACGGTGCAGTTCCACCTGCACTCCGACCCCGTGCTGCTCGGCACGGCCGTCGCCGACGCCTCCGGGGTCGCGACCCTGGTCACGACGGTCCCCACCGGCACGGCCGCGGGGCTGCACCACGTCGTCGCGACCGGCACGACGTCGCAGCGCACCGCGCAGATCGAGCTGACGGTCGCGGCCGCCGGCACGTCGTCGGGGACGCGGCTCGCTGCGACGGGCACCGACCCGGCGGGTCTGCTCG
>NZ_JAAXOY010000747.1 GCF_012396155.1 Cellulomonas septica
GACTCGCGCGGGACGAACGTCGTCGGCACGCGGACCGTCCGCGGCCCCTCGGCGGCGGCCCGACGGTCGCGCAGCAGCTCGACCGCCGTCGCCCCGATCTCCTCCATCGGCTGCGCGACCGACGCGAGGCCCGGCGACTCGAACCGGGCGCGGTCGATGTCGTCGAACCCCACGACGGCCTGGTCGGCCGGCACGTCGAGGCCCGCCTCGCGGAGCACCCGCATGAGGCCGATCGCGTTGAGGTCGGTGCCGCACACGACGGCGGTCGACGGCAGGCCCGCCGCGAGCATCGCGCGCGCCGCCACCGCGCCGCCGCCCTCGAGGTTGTCGGGCGCGTCGTGGACGAGGTCGTCGGCGAGCACGATCCCGGCCGCGTGCAGGCCGTCGCGGTACCCGTCGTAGCGCTCCGCGACGTCCGGCGCGCCCCGGAACCCGGCGAACGCGATCCTCGTGTGCCCGTGCGCCACGAGGTGCGCGACCGCCGCCGCGACGCCTGCCGCGTTGTCGGCCCGCACCGACGTGATCCCGGGCAGGGAGTGCCCGACGAGGACGACGTCGGCACCGCCCGCGTGCAGGTCCTGGACGTAGTCGTCCGCGACCGCGCCGACCGGCACGACGAACCCTTCGACGTGGTCGTGCGCGACGGGCGGCAGGTGCTCGGGGACCGTGTGGGCGTCGATCCGGAACGACGCCGCGTCGAGCGTCTGGACGACGAGGAGGCGGCTCGCGGTGCGTCGCGCGCCCCGCTGCGTGCCGTTGAGCACCCGCCCGTAGAACGGTCCGCCGATGAACGGCGACAGGACGCACACGAGCGGGTCGCCGGAGGGTCGGCGCCGGTCGCCGTCCTGGAGTCCGTCCGCCATCGGTGCCGCCGCTCGTCGTCGCCTCGTCGCGCTGTCGCCCGTGCGTATCGGTCGCCCGGGGCACGTGCTGAGCCGCAGGTCGCGGCACCACCCGCCCGGCGCAGCACGCGCCCACCCGCGGAGGAGCGACGGTCCCGGGTGCACGGGGGCCCTCCACCCCGGCGATCGGCCGCGGCCCGTCGGTCGGGCAGGCCGCGGCGCGCGTCCACCTCCCCGTCACGTCCTCGTGCGACCGACGTCACATCGCGTGGCTAGACTCTGCGGGTCCGGCGGCAACGGGGCCGCGGGACAGGCACGGTCAGGGGGAGCGTGCCGGGCACCATCCTTTGGAGGATGCATGGTCGAGCTCGGTTCCACGAGCATCACGATCGTCGTGGTCATCGCAGCGGTCGCCGTCGCGTCGCTGGTCGTCGCTGCGGTGCTGCGCCGTCAGGTGCTCGCGGCCGGTGAGGGTACGGCGTCCATGCGCGAGATCGCGCGCGCGGTCCAGGAAGGGGCGTCGGCGTACCTGAGCCGGCAGTTCCGCACGCTGGCCATCTTCGCGGTCGTCGTCTGCGCCCTGCTGTTCCTGCTGCCGGGAGACGCCGGCATCAAGGTCGGGCGGTCCATCTTCTTCCTCGTCGGCGCGCTGTTCTCCGCGTCGATCGGGTTCCTGGGCATGTGGCTCGCGACGCGCGCCAACCTGCGCGTCGCG
>NZ_JAAXOY010000748.1 GCF_012396155.1 Cellulomonas septica
CGCGCCCTGCCGCCGTCCGAGCACGCCACTCCTCAGGAGGTTCGTCAGCCATGACCCGCACCGACCACGCCGCCGTCCCCGTCCCCGCCCGCCGGACCACGCTGCGCGAGCTGTTCGACGCGCCCGGCCTGGTGCGGATCGTCGGCGCGCACAACCCGCTCGGCGCCCGGCTCGCGGAACGCGCGGGCTTCGACGGCGTGTGGGCGAGCGGCCTGGAGGTGTCGGCGTCGCAGGGGGTGCCGGACGCCGACATCCTCACGATGAGCGACCTGCTGAGCGTGTCCGCGTCGATGGCGTCGGCGGTGCGCATCCCCGTCGTCTCCGACTGCGACGCCGGCTACGGCAACGTCCCGCAGGTCATGCACATGGTGCGCCGGTACGAGGCCGCCGGGATCTCGGCGGTGACGATCGAGGACAAGCTCTTCCCGAAGATGAACAGCTTCGTCGCGAGCAACCAGAGCCTGCTCCCGGTCGAGGCGTTCTGCGGCAAGATCTCCGCGGCCGCCGCGGCGCGGACGGGCGACCTGCTCGTGATCGCGCGCATCGAGGCGCTCATCGCGGGGCACGACCTGGACGAGGCGCTGTCCCGGGCGCACGCGTACGAGGCGGCGGGTGCGGACGCGGTCCTCATCCACGCCAAGGACCGCTCGCCCGACGTCGTGCTCGAGTTCCTCGAGCGCTGGTCGTCGCCGCTGCCCGTCGTCGTCGTGCCGACGACGTACCACACGGTCACCGCGGCGGAGCTCGAGGACGCCGGCGCGAAGATGGTCGTGTACGCGAACCACGGGCTGCGCGCGCTCATCACGGCGGTGTCGCAGACCTTCTCGTCGATCCTGCGCGACGGCCGCACGTCGCGGTTCGAGGACGACATCGCGACGGTCGAGGACGTCTTCGAGCTCCAGGGCCTGCGGGACATGCTCGACGAGGAGCGCCGGCACGACGCCGCGGGCGTCGAGCACGCGCTCGCCGCCGCGCCGCTGGCGAACCGCTCGTGACGACGCTCGTCGACGCGCCCGCGGTGCTCGAGGCCGACGCGTTCCTCGACGTCCTCGCGGCGCGCGGGCTCGGGCCGGTCGTGGGGGTGCCGTGCTCGTTCCTCGCACCCGCGATCCGGCGGATGGAGGACGGCGCGGACGTCGAGTACCTGGCCGCGGCGAACGAGGGCGAGGCGGTCGCGATCGCCGTCGGCGCGCGGCTGGGCGGGCGGCGGCCCGTCGTCGTCATGCAGAACTCCGGGCTCGGCAACGCCGTCAACCCGCTGACGTCGCTCGCGAGCACGCTCGAGGTGCCCGTGCTGCTGCTCGTGACGTGGCGCGGCGAGCCCGGCTTCCCCGACGAGCCGCAGCACCGGCTCATGGGGGAGATCACGCCCGACCTGCTCGACGCGATGGGCGTGCGGCACGAGATCCTCCCGTCCGACCGGGTGCTGCTCGGGGAGCGCGTCGACGAGGCGCTGCGTCACCTCGACGCGACGGGCCGGCCGTTCGCGTTCGTCGTGCGCAAAGGCACGTTCGAGAAGGCCGTGCCGCGACCGCCCGCGGACGACGACGGCGGCGCGGGCCGTCCGCCGCTGCGCGCCGAGG
>NZ_JAAXOY010000749.1 GCF_012396155.1 Cellulomonas septica
CCGCCTGACGCCGTCCCCGCCGCCGCGGGTCGGGCGTCGTCGCACCTCGACGGCGACCGCGCGCCGGGCGGCAGGCGGCGCCACGCGTTAGCGTGCGTGACCGTGCCTGAGGGTCATACCGTCCACCGCATCGCCCGCCAGTTCACCGCCGACTTCGCCGGTCACCGGCTCGCCGTGTCCTCCCCGCAGGGTCGCTTCGCCGCGGGGGCCGCGCGCCTCGACGGGCAGGTCCTGACCGGGACCACCGCGGTCGGCAAGCACATGTTCGCGACGTTCGAGAGCGGCGACGTGCTGCGCGTGCACCTCGGCCTGTACGGCGCGTGGGACTTCTTCGGGGTGGTCTCGCCGATCGTCGACGGGCAGGACGCGCGCGGAGGGACGGTCCGGAGCGAAGCGCGGGAGCGTCCCGACAGCCGGGCCAGTTCCATGGGGGCGCCACGGCTGCGGCGCGCGGTGCGGATGGGGGAGGACGAGCGCGAGCCGCCGTCGGCCGAGGGTGGTCTGCTCGCGTCGTTCCCGCCCGACCCCGTCGGCGCGGTCCGCGTCCGGCTCGCGACCGAGCACTCCGTGGCCGACCTGCGCGGCCCGTCGGCGTGCGAGGTGCTGGACCCCGCCGCCGCGCAGGTCGTCGTCGACCGGCTGGGGCCCGACCCTGCGTCGACCGACGACCTCGCCGCCGCCGGGGAGGTCGTCGTCGACCGCATAACGTCGCGCGGCGTCGCGGTCGGGCAGCTGCTCATGGACCAGTCCGTCGTCGCGGGGATCGGCAACATCTACCGCGCCGAGCTGCTGTTCCGGGCGCGCCTCGACCCGCACACCCCGGGCCGTCGCGTCCCGCGCGAGGTCGTGCGCGCACTCTGGGACGACTGGGCGGTGCTGCTGCCCGACGGCATCCGCACCGGCGCCATGCTGACGCGTGAGGACCTGGACGACGACGGTCGTGCCCGCGCGCTCGCCGACCCCACCGAGCGGCACTGGGTGTACGGCCGTGGCGGACTCCCGTGCCGCGTGTGCGGCACCCCGGTCGTCGTCGAGGAGATGGCGGGCCGCAAGCTCTACTTCTGCCCGGTCTGCCAGCGCTGACAGCGACCGCCCGCCTCGCCGGCGCGGAGGTCTGGGCCCGTCGGTCGCAGCGCGGGGTCGGGGCGCCGCCGTCGTCGTCGCGTCGTCAGTCGGTCGGCTCGTCCGGGAGCGGGAACGTGCGCTCGCCGACGGGCAGGTCGACGGCCACGGTGTTCGCGCGCGTCGCCAGCGGGCACGCCCACGACGGGTCGTACGCGCACGACGGGTTGTAGGCGAAGTTCAGGTCGACGACCAGCAGCCCGTGCGACGTGCCGAGGTCGGCGCCCTTGATCGTGTCGAGCACGTACCGCCCGCCGCCGAACGTGCCGCCCGGCTGCCCGCCGCTCGCGTCGCGCACCGGCAGGAACAGCCCGCCGCCGTACGACCGCAGCGCCCAGACCGCGAGGCTCCCGACGTCGGGCAGCTCGACGACGCCGACGCGCTCGAAGGGCACGACGCCGTCGGTGCCGGTCGCGACGTCGAGGCGCTGCGGGTCGGCGGGGTGGACCTCGACCTCGAG
>NZ_JAAXOY010000075.1 GCF_012396155.1 Cellulomonas septica
GCGTGCGGCGCACCGCGAACGTGCCGCCCGTCGCGGCCGAGTCGGCGACGAGGTGGTGCGGCGCTCCGTGGGTCACCGTCACCGTCACGACGTCGCCCGGGCGCGGGGCGTCCTGCGGCGCGAGGCCGGCGGGCAGCGCGAGGTGGACCAGCCGGTTGTCCTCGGCCCGGCCGGAGCGACGCTCGGTCGTGCCGTCCTTGCGACCCTCGCCCTCGGCCATCAGCACGTCGAGCGTGCGGCCGACCTGCGCCCGGTTCTCCTCCAGGGAGATGCGCTCCTGCAGCGCGACCAGCCGCTCGTAGCGCTCCTGGACGACGGCCTTCGGCAGCTGGTCGGGCAGGTCGGCGGCCGGCGTGCCGGGACGCGGCGAGTACTGGAACGTGAACGCGGAAGCGAAGCGCGAGGCCTCGACCACGCGCAGGGTCTCCGCGAAGTCCTCCTCGGTCTCGCCCGGGAAGCCGACGATGATGTCGGTCGTGATCGCGGCGTGCGGCATCGCGGCACGCACGCGGTCGAGGATGCCGAGGAACTTCTCCGAGCGGTACGACCGGCGCATCGCACGCAGGACCCGGTCGGACCCCGACTGGAGCGGCATGTGGAGCTGCGGCATGACGGTCGGCGTCGCCGCCATCGCGTCGATGACGTCGTCGGTGAACGCGGCCGGGTGCGGCGACGTGAAGCGCAGGCGCTCGAGGCCCTCGATCGCGCCCGCCGCGCGCAGGAGCTTCGCGAACGCGCCACGGTCCCCGAACTCGACCCCGTACGAGTTGACGTTCTGCCCGAGCAGCGTCACCTCGATCGCGCCCTGCTGCACGAGCGCCTCGACCTCGGCCAGGATCTCGCCCGGTCGCCGGTCGCGCTCCTTGCCGCGCAGGTGCGGGACGATGCAGAACGTGCACGTGTTGTTGCACCCGACGCTGATCGACACCCAGCCCGCGTAGGCCGACTCGCGCCGGGTCGGCAGCGTCGACGGGAAGACCTGCAGCGACTCCGCGATCTCGACCTCGGCGCGCTCGTTGTGCCGCGCGCGCTCGAGCAGGACGGGCAGCACGTCGAGGTTGTGCGTGCCGAACACGACGTCGACCCACGGCGCGCGCTCGACGATCCCGGCGCGGTCCTTCTGCGCGAGGCAGCCGCCGACGGCGATCTGCATCCCGGGACGCGCGCGCTTGGTGCCTGCGAGTCGCCCGAGGTTGCCGTACAGCTTGTCGGCCGCGTTCTCGCGGACGGCGCACGTGTTGATGACGATGACGTCGGCGTCCTCCGACGCGGCGTCCTCAGGCGTCGCCGGGACGTAGCCGGCCTGCTCGAGCATGCCCGCCATGTGCTCGGAGTCGTGCACGTTCATCTGGCAGCCGAGCGTCTTGACGAGGTAGGTGCGCGGCGACGCGCCGGTGACCTCGGGGTCGAGCGGCGTCGGGGCGGGCAGGGTCGTGGACATCACCGACAAGGGTACGACCCGCCGGACGGGCGCCCGGCACCACGGTCCTCGATCACGTCGCGGCGGCCGTGCACGCCGCGACCACGTGCGTCGCGGACCCGCGTCCAGCACCGCTCGGCCAGCGCACTTGACTGCGGTGTTGCACAACCGTGACCCCCACGGGTGGCCAGATCGGACATGTGCCCTCTAGCGTCGTCGGATGGCTGACCTCGCGACGGACCCGCACCCCACCGCCGCCGACCGCCCTGTCGGGGACCCGCTCGTCGTCCTCTCCGGCGTCGACAAGCACTTCGGCCCCCTGCACGTGCTGCAGTCCGTCGACCTGACCGTGCGCCGCGGGGAGGTCGTCGTCGTCATCGGCCCGTCGGGCAGCGGCAAGTCGACGCTGTGCCGCACGATCAACCGGCTCGAGACCATCGACTCCGGCACGATCACCATCGACGGCAAGGAGCTGCCCGCCGAGGGTCGCGAGCTCGCCCGGCTGCGCGCCGACGTCGGCATGGTGTTCCAGTCGTTCAACCTGTTCGCCCACAAGACCGTGCTCGAGAACGTCACGCTCGGCCCGACGCGGGCCAAGGGCGTGAAGAAGTCCGTCGCGACCCAGCGCGCGATGGAGCTGCTCGAGCGCGTCGGCGTCGCGAACCAGGCGCACAAGCTGCCCGCGCAGCTGTCCGGCGGTCAGCAGCAGCGCGTCGCGATCGCCCGCGCGCTCGCCATGGACCCCAAGGTCATGCTGTTCGACGAGCCCACGTCCGCGCTCGACCCCGAGATGATCAACGAGGTCCTCGACGTCATGGTCGGCCTCGCGCGCGAGGGGATGACGATGCTCGTCGTCACGCACGAGATGGGGTTCGCGCGCCGCGCCGCGCACCGCGTCGTCTTCATGGACGGCGGCCAGATCGTCGAGCAGGCCGACCCCGAGACGTTCTTCACCGCGCCCACGAGCGCCCGCGCCCGCGACTTCCTGTCGAAGATCCTCACGCACTGACCTGGACCCACCCGAACCCCGCCCCCGACCCCACCCGGACACGATCCGACCCTCTGACCGACACACCGCACGTCCACGCAGAAGAAGGGGACCACCATGCGCGCACGACGACTGGTCGCACTCGCGGCCGCCGCCACGCTCACGCTCGCCGCCTGTTCCAGCGGCGGTGGTGACGACGACACCGACGCCGGCGCCACCGGCGACTCGACCGAGACCTCCGGCGGCGCCGAGGGCTCGATCCGCATCGGCATCAAGTTCGACCAGCCCGGTCTGGGCTTCAAGGACGGCTCGGACTACACCGGGTTCGACGTCGACGTCGCCCGGTACGTCGCCGACGCCCTCGGCTACTCCGAGGACCAGATCGAGTGGGTCCAGGCCCCGTCCGCGCAGCGCGAGAACCTGCTGCAGAACGGCCAGGTCGACATGATCTTCGCGACGTACTCGATCACCGACAAGCGCAAGGAGGTCGTCTCCTTCGCCGGGCCGTACTTCGTCGCCGGGCAGGACCTGCTGGTCGCCGCCGACGACGACTCCATCTCGGGCCCCGAGGACCTCGAGGGCAAGAACCTCTGCTCCGTCACCGGGTCCACGAGCGCCCAGCGCATCAAGGACGAGTACGCGGCCGGCACCAACCTGCTCGAGCAGCCCGGCTACGCCGAGTGCGTCACCGCGCTCACCGCCGGCCAGGTCGACGCCGTCACGACGGACGACATCATCCTCGCGGGCCTCGCCGCCGTCCCCGCCAACGAGGGCAAGGTCAAGGTCGTCGGCAACCCGTTCTCCGAGGAGAACTACGGCGTCGGGCTGCCGAAGGACTCCGACCAGTGCGAGGCGATCAACGAGGCCATCGGCGCGATGATCGACGACGGCACGTGGGAGGAGCTGCTCGACAAGAACGTCGGCGCGTCCGGCTTCCAGTTCAACGCGGACCTCAACCCGCCCGCGCAGGCCGCCTGCGCCTGACCGTGACACCGGGTGGTCCGCGCGGCGCGCTCGCGCGGACCACCCGGCCGCACCGTTCCGTGGCGTGAGGCACGCGCTCCGGACAGCCCCTGGACGAGAGGAGTGCCGGTGGACGACGGCACCTGGGCGCAGTTCACGTCGCTCTTCGCCGAGTTCGACGTGGTCGGCGCCTTCTGGGTGAACATCCAGCTGACCTTCTTCGCCGGTGTGCTCGCCCTCGTGCTCGGCACCGCGCTCGCGGTCATGCGGATCTCACCGGTCCCCAGCCTGCGGTGGGCGGGCTCGACGTACGTGACGCTCGTGCGGAACACGCCGCTCACGATCATCATCGTGTTCTGCGTCCTCGGGCTCTGGGGGCAGCTCGGCATCCAGCTCTCGCAGGACTTCCAGACCAACTTCTTCCGCCTCGCGGTGCTCGGCCTCGCCGTCTACCACGCGGCGTTCGTGTGCGAGGCGCTGCGCTCCGGCGTCAACACCGTGCCGATCGGCCAGGCGGAGGCCGCCCGCGCGATCGGGCTGGGCTTCGGTTCCGCCGCGCGGCTCGTGATCCTGCCGCAGGCGTTCCGGGGCGCCGTCGCACCGCTCGGCAACGTCCTCATCGCCCTCACCAAGAACTCCACGGTCGCCGCCGCCGGGTCCGTCGCCGAGGCGTCCGGCCTCATGAAGACGATGATCGAGTTCCGGCCCGACGTCATCCTGCTGATCTTCTTCACGTTCGCGCTCGGCTTCGTGATCATCGTCGTGCCGCTCGGGCTCGCGACGACCTCCCTCTCACGCCGATGGGCGGTGGCACGGTGAACGAGACCGTCCTGTTCGACGCGGCAGGCCCGCGCACCCGCCGACGCATGGTGTGGGTCAACATCGGCGCGACCGTCGTCGTCGTCGCCATCGGCGTCTGGGTGCTCGTCCGGCTCGGCGCCAACGGCCAGCTCGAGCCCAGCCTCTGGACCGTGTTCCTCACGCCCGACCCGTGGGTCGACTACCTGATCCCCGGGCTCGTCGGCACCCTGCGGGCGGCCGCCATCGCGATCGTCACGTCCGCCGTCTTCGGCGTGGTCTTCGGCCTCGGACGCCTCTCCGCGGCCCGGTGGGTCCGCATCGTCTCCGGTGCGGTCGTCGAGTTCTTCCGCGCCGTGCCCGTGCTGCTCATGATGATCTTCTTCTGGCTCGGGCTCGGCCGGCTGCAGATCCTCGCGCCCGACGACCTGCCCCTCGTCGCCGTCGTCCTCGGCCTCACGTTCTACAACGGGTCCGTGTTCGCGGAGCTCGTGCGGTCCGGCGTGCACAACCTGCCGCGCGGCCAGCGCGAGGCCGCGCTCGCCGTGGGGCTCCGCCGGGCGCAGTCGCTGCGGCTCGTCGAGGTCCCGCAGGCGCTCCTCGCGATGCTGCCCGCGATCGCGAGCCAGCTCGTCGTCATCCTCAAGGACACCGCGCTCGGCTACATCATCACGTACCCCGAGCTGCTCGACGCGGCCCGCCGCCTGGGCTCCAGCCAGGGCAACATCCTGCAGTCGCTCGTCGTGGCCGCCCTGATCTTCATCGTCATCAACTACGGCCTCACGCGCCTCGCCGGTGTGCTCGCCGGGCGGGTCGGGCGACGCACCGCCGGTCGCGCGCGTGCCGAGGCCCCGAGCCTCGCCGTCTCGACCGGGCGCTGACCCGGCGCAGCCCGCGCGACCCGGTCGGTCGACCCGCCCCCCCACGGCAGGCTGTGGTCGGCGTCCCGACGACGCCGAGGCGGCACCGTCGGACTCAGCCCGCGGTCGCGCTGGCCCGGGTCTCGCGGACGACGGTCACCTTGATCTCGCCCGGGTACGCGAGGTCGCGCTCGATGTGCCGCGCGATCCGGACGGCCAGCTGCGGCAGGTCCGAGTCGACCACCGCCGACGGCTCGACCACGACCCGCACCTCGTGGCCGGCCGACATGACCAGTGCGCGACGCACCCCGTCGTGCTCGCTCACGAGCTGCTCGAGCTTGTCCATGCGCTCGACGTACTGGTCGAGCTCCTCGCGACGCGCACCCGGACGGGCCGCGGAGATCGCGTCCGCGACCTGCACGAGGACGGCCTCGACGGTCTGCGCCGGGACCTCCTCGTGGTGCGCCGCGATCGCGTTGACGACCACGTCGGACTCCCCCAGCCGCCGCGCGAGGTCGGCGCCGACCGTCGCGTGCGTGCCGGGGACCTCGGCGGTGAGCGCCTTGCCGACGTCGTGCAGGAACGCGCCTCGACGGGCCACCTCGACGTCCGTGCCCGTCTCCGCGGCGAGCTGCGCGGCGATCAGCGCGCTCTCGACCAGGTGCTCGAGCACGTTCTGGCCGTAGGACGTGCGCAGCCGCAGCCGCCCGAGCGTCCGCACCAGGTCCGGGTGCAGGCCCGCGACCCCCGCACGCTCCGCGGCGTCGTGACCCGCGGCGTCCGTGCGCTCGTCCGCCGACGCGAGCGCGTCCGCGTACGCGGCCTCGATGCGCTGCGGGTGGATGCGCCCGTCGGCCATGAGCGCCTCGAGCGCGACCTGGGCGACCTCACGCCGCTCCGCGTCGAAGCACGACAGCACGACCGCCCCCGGCTGCTCGTCGACGAGCACGTTGACGCCCGTGAGCGCCTCGAAGGCGCGGATGTTGCGCCCCTCCTTGCCGATGATGCGGCCCTTCATGTCGTCCGACGGCAGCGGGAGCGACGTCGTGGAGGCCTGCGCGCTCGTCGCGACGGCCGTGCGCTGCACCGCCGTCGCGACGATCCGTCGGGCACGTGCCTCGGCCGTCCGGCGCGCCTGCGCCTCCGCACGTGCGCGAGCAGCTGGTCGCGCGTGACGTGCTGGTCCTCGGTGCCGAGCGACCACGCGAGGCCGGAGCTCGTCGTCGCGAGCGCCTCGAAGCCCTCGTGCACGAGCAGCCGCGCCGACCCGACGTCCCACGGGTTCGGCAGCAGGAACGTCGCCGGGCCGGCGTGCAGCTCGGCGAACCGGCGGCGACGACGGGCGGCGTCGGTCACTTCTTCTTCGCGTCCTTCGCGTCCTTGCCGCCGCCCGCGTCCGACGAGAGCGCGGCGATGAAGGCCTCCTGCGGCACGTCGACCCGACCGATGGTCTTCATGCGCTTCTTGCCCTCCTTCTGCTTCTCGAGCAGCTTGCGCTTGCGGGTGATGTCACCGCCGTAGCACTTCGCCAGGACGTCCTTGCGGATCGCGCGGATCGTCTCGCGCGCGATGATCCGCGAGCCGATGGCCGCCTGGATCGGCACCTCGAACTGCTGGCGCGGGATGAGGTCCTTGAGCTTCGTCGCCATCATGACGCCGTACGCGTAGGCCTTGTCCTTGTGCACGATCGCGCTGAACGCGTCGACCGTCTCGCCCTGCAGCAGGATGTCGACCTTGACGAGGTCGGCCGTCTGCTCGCCGATGGGCTCGTAGTCGAGGCTCGCGTAGCCGCGCGTGCGGGACTTCAGCTGGTCGAAGAAGTCGAAGACGATCTCCGCCATGGGGAGGATGTAGCGCATCTCGACGCGGTCCTCGGACAGGTAGTCCATGCCCTGCAGGTCGCCGCGCTTGCCCTGGCAGAGCTCCATGATCGCGCCGATGAACTCGCTGGGCGCGAGGATGGTCGCCTTGACGATCGGCTCGTGCACCGCGCCGATCTTGCCACCGGGGAACTCGCTCGGGTTGGTCACGCGGACCGTCGTGCGGTCCTCGAGGTCGACGTCGTAGACGACGTTCGGCGCGGTCGAGATGAGGTCGAGGTCGAACTCGCGCTCGAGGCGCTCGCGCACGATCTCGAGGTGCAGCAGGCCGAGGAAGCCGACGCGGAACCCGAAGCCCAGCGCGACCGACGTCTCGGGCTCGTAGTTGAGCGCGGCGTCGTTGAGCTTGAGCTTGTCGAGCGCGTCACGCAGCGCCGGGTAGTCCGACCCGTCGATCGGGTACAGCCCCGAGAAGACCATGGGCTTGGGGTCGGAGTAGCCGCCGAGCGCCTCGCCCGCGGGCTTGCTCGCGTTCGTGACGGTGTCGCCGACCTTCGACTGGCGCACGTCCTTGACGCCCGTGATGAGGTAGCCGACCTCGCCGACGCCCAGCCCCTGCGTCGGGACGGGCTCGGGCGAGATGACGCCGATCTCCAGCAGCTCGTGCGTGGCCTTCGTCGACATCATCGCGATGCGCTCGCGCGGGTTGAGGTTGCCGTCGACGACCCGGACGTACGTGACGACGCCGCGGTACGTGTCGTACACCGAGTCGAAGATCATCGCGCGCGCCGGCTTGTCGGCGTCCCCCACGGGCGCGGGCACGAGCTCGACGATGCGGTCCAGGAGCGCCTCGACGCCCTCCCCCGTCTTGCCGGACACCTTCAGGCAGTCCGCGGGGTCGCCGCCGATGAGACCCGCGAGCTCCTCCGCGTACTTCTCCGGCTGCGCCGCCGGCAGGTCGATCTTGTTGAGCACCGGGATGATCTGCAGGTCGTTCTCGAGCGCCAGGTACAGGTTGGCGAGCGTCTGCGCCTCGATGCCCTGCGCCGCGTCGACCAGCAGCACCGCGCCCTCGCACGCCGCGAGCGACCGCGACACCTCGTACGTGAAGTCGACGTGCCCGGGCGTGTCGATCATGTTGAGCGCGTACGCCTGGTCGCCCACGCCCCACGGCATGCGCACGGCCTGCGACTTGATCGTGATGCCGCGCTCGCGCTCGATGTCCATGCGGTCGAGGTACTGCGCCCGCATCGCGCGCGCGTCGACGACGCCCGTGAGCTGCAGCATGCGGTCGGCCAGCGTCGACTTGCCGTGGTCGATGTGCGCGATGATGCAGAAGTTGCGCAGCAGCTCGGGCGCGGTGGCCGCGGGGCGGATGCGCGACGTGGCGGCGGCGCTCGGGATCGGGGACAACGCGGACGGCTCCCGGTTTCGGTGCGGGCGGGCGCAGCGTGGCGCCCGACGGACGGTCGGTGACGGCTCCGCACCTCACGGCGCGTGGGCGGTCGACGCCACCATGGTCCCATGACGACGGACGTGGCCGCCTCGCTCGACCACCTGCGGCTCCTCGGCGCCCTGCAGGACGAGTTCCTCACGACGATCCCGCAGGTCGACCCGACGACGCGCGTGCCGTGGTGCGGACGCTGGCGCGTGCGCGACCTCGTCGTCCACCTCGCGCGGATCCACCACTGGGCCGCCGGGCAGGCGAGCCGTCGTCGCGAGACGCCGCTCGGCCGCGGGCCGTTCGACCTCGTCGACCTCTACGCGACGTGCGCGGCCGAGCTGCGGGACACCCTCACGGCGCTCGGCCCCGACGCACCCGCGAGCACCCTCGTCGGGCCCGGGCCGGCGTCGTTCTGGCACCGCCGCCAGCTCCACGAGACCCTCGTGCACCTGTGGGACCTGCGCACCGCGGGCGGGCTGCCGCTCGACGTCGACGCCGCCGTCTGGGCCGACACGGTCGACGAGGTCGTGACCGTCATGCAGCCGCGCCAGGAGGCGCTCGGGCGCATGGAGCCGCTGCCCGCACCCGTCGCGCTCGTCGGAGCCGACGCCGGCCGCACGTGGCTGCTCGGCGGGGACGGCGAGCCCGCCGTGACCGTCCACGCATCCGCGCAGGACATCGCACTGCTCGTGTGGGGGCGACGCTCCCCCGACGACGGCGGCCTCCGCGTTGACGGCGACCGCGCCGCGCTCGACGACGCCCTCGGCCGCCGGCTCACGCCCTGACGCCCTGACGCGACGACG
>NZ_JAAXOY010000750.1 GCF_012396155.1 Cellulomonas septica
GGTCAGAGGTCGACGACCTCGACGAGCTCGTCCCCCCCGAGCAGCGACCGGACCTCGGGCAGACCTGACGCGCGCAGCCGCCAGCGGTCCTTCGCCTCGCCGAGCCGGCGCTGTGCGAGCCGCAGCAGCTCGTCGGGCGTCCCGCCGCCGGGCTCCGACCAGACGACCACCGCGTGCAGCGAGGGCCAGTCCGCCGCCTCGATGCCCGAGGCCGGCACGGCCAGCCGCTCGACGAGCTGCTGCCGCAGCCCCTCGGCGACCTGCGCGGCGTGCTGCTCGTCGCGCGCGTGCAGCGTCGCCGCGAGCGCGAGCTCGTCACCGCCGACGCGGGCCGCGTCGGACCGGACGGGCGCAATGCCGCGCAGCCGGGCGCCGAGCGCGGCGAGGACCACGTCGGCGAAGGCGAACCCGCGGGTCGCGTTGAGGTGCCGGAAGCCCCGCACGTCGAGCAGCACGAGGACGACGCGGCCCGCGGTGCCGTGCAGGTCGGCGCAGCGTTCGGCGAGCCGGTGCTGGAGCATCGCGCGGTGCTCGAGCCCCGTGAGGGAGTCGTGCAGCGAGCGGACGGCGAGCAGCGTCGACAGCGCGTGCACGAGGTCGGACGTGCTCGCGACCGCCCACACGTCGCCCGCGACGATCACGTCGTCGTACCGGCGCTCGTCGTGCCGCTCCATCGCGCGGACCGCGACCTCGGAGACGGGTGCGGACGGCGGCGCGACGAGCGGTGCCCAGTCCGCGATCTCGCCGGTCTCGCGACGCGCGTGCACGGCGCGCCCGAAGCCGAGGCGGCCGGTCATCGCGGCGGTGAACCGGGTGCGCGTGACGAGGCCGATGCGCGCGGGGTCGGCGGGGTCGCGGACCGCGACGGTCGTGACGTGCGGCGAGCGGAAGAGGACCTCGAGCCGGGCGATCGGCATGTCGGCGTCGACCACGTCGACGGCACGCGCGAGCTCCTTCACGGTCGCGGCGGCGGTGGTCCGGTAGTCGCCGAGGGCGTGCTGGAGCCGGTCGGCGAGAAGCGTCAGGTCGTCGTCCACCCGGGCATCATTCTCGCAGGTCAGCGGGCAGAACGGACAGGTCGTCCGAAGTTCACGGACCGTTCGCCGCGGGCTCGGCAAGGGTTCATCGCGCCCGTCGGTCCGCTGCGCCGATCGGGGCGACGCGAGGCGCGGTGCTGTCGCCCCGGTGCGGCGGCGACGTCGCGCGTGGGAGACGATCGGTCGATGTTCACCACGCGCCCCGAGCTCACCGGGACCTTCGGCATGGTCGCCTCGACGCACTGGCTCGCGAGCGGTGTCGGGATGCGCGTGCTCGAGGCCGGCGGGAACGCGTTCGACGCGGCCGCCGCCGCCGGGTTCGTCGTGAGCGTCGTCGAGCCGCACCTGTGCGGGCCGGGCGGCGACGCGCCGATCATCGGGCACCGCGCGTCCGACGGGCACACGTTCGTCGTCTGCGGCCAGGGCACCGCGCCCGCGGGCGCGACGATCGACGCCTACCGCGACCTCGGACTCGACCTCGTGCCCGGGACGGGGCACCTCGCGGCCGTCGTCCCGGGCGCGTTCGGTGCCTGGCTCGACCT
>NZ_JAAXOY010000751.1 GCF_012396155.1 Cellulomonas septica
GTGTCGGGTGCGCTCGGGCGGGTCGTCGGGGAGCGGGGGCGGTCGTGGGCGTCACCCGTCGGTGCCGTCGTCGTGCTCGTGCTCGCGGGCGTCGTGCTGCTCGGCTGACGGGGCCGTCCGCGGCAGCTCGCCGGCGCCGCCGCGCGTCCGTGCAGGCCGGGGGACGGGCGCTCCCGCGCGTGGGTGGGGGCGTCTAGGGTTCTCGCGTGACGACAGCCCTGTACCGCCGCTACCGGCCCGAGAACTTCGCCGAGGTCATCGGTCAGGACCACGTCACCGCACCCCTGCGGCAGGCGCTGCGCAGCGGCCAGGTCAACCACGCGTACCTGTTCAGCGGCCCGCGCGGCTGCGGCAAGACGACGTCGGCGCGCATCCTCGCGCGCATCCTCAACTGCGAGGCGAACACCGAGGCCAGCCCGACGGACACGCCCTGCGGCACGTGCGCGTCGTGCGTCGAGCTCGCACGCGGCGGCCCGGGCAGCCTCGACGTCGTCGAGATCGACGCGGCCAGCCACGGCGGCGTCGACGACGCCCGCGAGCTCCGCGAGCGCGCGACGTTCGCCCCGGCCCGTGACCGGTTCAAGGTGTTCATCCTCGACGAGGCCCACATGGTCACGCCGCAGGGCTTCAACGCGCTGCTCAAGATCGTCGAGGAGCCGCCGCCGCACATCAAGTTCATCTTCGCGACGACCGAGCCCGACAAGGTCATCGGCACGATCCGCTCGCGCACGCACCACTACCCGTTCCGGCTCGTCCCGCCGGACGTGCTCGTGCCCTACCTCGAGCAGCTCTGCGCGAGCGAGGGCGTGCCCGTCGGGTCGGGCGTCCTCCCGCTCGTCGTGCGCGCGGGCGGCGGCTCGGTGCGCGACACCCTCTCCGTGCTCGACCAGCTCATCGCCGGCTCGGGCGAGGGCGGCCTGGACTACGACGACGCGGCCGCGCTCCTCGGCTACACCCCGGCCGCGCTCCTCGACGACCTGGTCGAGGCGATCGCCGCGCGCGACGGCGGGTCCGCATTCCGCGTCGTCGAGCGCGTCATCACGACTGGTCACGAGCCCCGTCGCTTCGTCGAGGACCTGCTCGAGCGCCTGCGCGACCTCATCGTCATCGCCGCGTCCGGCGACGCCGCCGCAGCCGCGCTGCGCGACGTGCCCGCCGACCAGCTCGCCCGCATGCGCCTGCAGGCCCAGCACCTCGGCGCGTCCGAGCTCTCGCGCTCCGCCGACCTGGCGAACGCCGCCCTCACCGAGATGACGGGCGCGACGTCGCCGCGCCTGCACCTCGAGCTCCTCATGGCCCGCCTCCTGCTGCCTGCCGCCGACGACACCCGCTCGGGCCTCGGCGCGCGCCTCGACCGCCTCGAACGCGGGCTCCCCGCCGACGGCGCCGCTTTCGCGTCCGCCCGTCTCGTCGGCCCGGGCGGCACGGAGGTGCCGGCGACGCCGGTCCCGCGCGCCGACGACACGCCTGCGCCCGCCCTCGGCGGCGCCCGTGGTGCCGCCGCAGTCCGGGAGGCGCTCGCGAACCGCGGTGCCGCCGCGTCCTCGTCGGCGTCCGGTCGCCCGGCCGAGCAGGC
>NZ_JAAXOY010000752.1 GCF_012396155.1 Cellulomonas septica
ACGCTCTTCCGATCTCGCTGCGCTCCGCCACGACCGGCCGCTACGTGCGGCCCGGGGACGACGGCGTCCTCGTCGCCGACGCCCCGCGCGCCGACGAGGACACGCACGTCGACCTCACGTCGTGGGGCGAGGGCCTGCACACGCTGCGGTCACGGCGCACCGGCCGGCTCTGGACCGGGGCGCGGTGGATCCTGCACGCCGACGCCGACCGCGTCGGCGGGTGGGTCGTCCAGGAGTCGTTCCGCGTGCACCACCACGACGACGGCACCGTCTCGGTCCAGCACGTCGGGTCGGGACGCTGGGTCGTCGTGCAGCGCGACGGCGGAGTCCTCGTCGCCGACGCCGCCGACCCGCAGCACGCCGAGCGGTTCACCGTCCGCACCGTGCACTCGGGGCACGCGCTCGCCGCAGCCGCGGCCCGCGAGGCGGACGTCGTCGTCCTCGCGGTCGGCAACGACCCGCACCTGCTCGGGCGCGAGACCGAGGACCGCCCCCACCTGCGGCTCCCGCACGCGCAGGCCGAGCTCGCGCGCACCGTGCTCGACGCCAACCCGTCGACCGTGCTCACCGTCGTCTCGTCGTACCCCTACGTGCTCGGCGACCTCGGCGACGCCGCCTCCGCGGTCGTCTGGACCGCGCACGCCGGGCAGGAGCTCGGGCACGGGCTCGTCGACGTGCTCACCGGCGACGTCGAGCCGACCGGACGCCTCACGCAGCAGTGGCCCGCCGACGAGGCGCACGTCGGCGACCTGTTCGACCACGACCCGATCGGCGGCGGGCACACGTACTGGTACGCCCCGCACCCCGCGCGCTGGGCGTTCGGGCACGGGCTCACCTACAGCACCGTCGAGTACCTCGGCCTGACCGTCGACACCGAGGACGACCTCGACGAGCTGTCCGTCGCCACCGCGCGAGTCATCGTGCAGAACACCGGCGACCGCGTCGCCGAGGAGCTCGTCCAGGTCTACGCCGCCGCGCCCGGGCACCGGCTGCCCTACCCGCGGCGCAGCCTCGTGAGCTTCGAGCGCGTGCGCCTCGAGCCCGGCGAGACGCGCGAGGTCGCGCTGGCCGTCGCCGTCGCCGGCCTCGCCGTGTGGGACGTCACGAGCGGGTCCTTCGTCGTCGAGCCCGGCGGGTACGAGCTGCACGCCGGGTCGTCCTCCGGGGACCTGCCCCTCGTCGCCGACCTCAAGGTCGCCGGCACGCCCGTCCCGCCGCGCACCCTGCTCGACGGCTGGGTGCGCGCCGTCGACCACGACGAGCGTGCCGACGTCCGGCTGGTCCCCCGCGACCGGGACGCGGGCACCGCCGTCGAGGTCGCCCCAGGGGCCCGGTCCGGGTGGGTGCTGCTGCGTGACGTCGACCTGCACGGCGTCGGCGGGCTCGAGCTCACCCTCGCCCGGTCCGCACCCGGTGACGCCGCCGTCCACGTGGAGGTGCGCGAAGGACGGCGCTGGGAGCGCGTCGCGACCGCGACCGTCCCCGCCGGCACCGACCGGTGGGGCTGGCACACGGTGGGCGCGACCCCGCGCAGCACGCTGCCGACCTGGGGCGAGACCGACGTGCGGC
>NZ_JAAXOY010000753.1 GCF_012396155.1 Cellulomonas septica
CGATCTGGCTGGTGCCGCAGGGCTGACGGGCGCGGCCACGCGCGCAGCCACCCAGGACGGGCGCTGCGCGGGGGCCGCCGGCGCGACGCTCCCGACGTGCGCCACAGCCCTGCGGAGCGCCCGGTGACGTAGGCTCGTGCCACATCCCGGAGCTGACGACGGCGTGACTCCGCCCCTGTGTCGAATCGATTCGTTCGGAGGACCGCCGTGGTTCTGACGCCCGCGCGCACCCGTCTCGCGCTGCTCGCGCTCGCGCTCGGGGGCTTCGGCATCGGCACGACCGAGTTCGCGACGATGGGCCTGCTGCCGGAGATCGCCGCCGACCTGGGCGTCTCGATCCCGACCGCGGGCCACGCGATCACCGCGTACGCGCTCGGCGTCGTCGTCGGCGCGCCCGTCCTCGCGGCCCTCGGCGCCCGCGCGGACCGGCGCCGCCTCCTGCTCGTCCTCATGGTCGCGTTCACCGTCGGCAACGTGCTGTCGGCCTTCGCGCCGACGGCCGAGACGCTCGTCCTCGCCCGGTTCGTCGCCGGCCTCCCGCACGGCGCGTTCTTCGGCGTCGGCGCCGTGATGGGCACCGCGGTCGTCGGCCCGGAGCGCCGCGGACGCGCGGTCGCCGCGATGATGACCGGGCTCACCGTCGCGTGCGCCGTCGGCGTCCCGCTCAGCGCCGTCGTCGGCACGGCGGTCGGCTGGCGCTGGGCGTTCGTCGGCGTCGGCGTCATCGGGCTGGCGACCCTGGCCGCGCTCCGGGCGTGGACGCCGACGCTGCCGCCGCTGCCGGGCGCGACCGTCCGCACCGAGCTCGCCGCGCTGCGCAACCGGCGGCTCTGGATCGCGTTCGGCGCGGGCGCGATCGGTTTCGGCGGCATGTTCGCCGTCTACTCCTACGTCAAGCCGCTCCTCACCGAGGTGACCGGGCTCGACGTCGCCGTCGTGCCCCTCGTGCTCGCGCTCTACGGGGTGGGCATGACCGCCGGGACGCTCGTCGGCGGCCGGCTCGCCGACCGGTCGGTGCTCGGGACCGTCGTCGGCGGCATGGTCGCCACGATCGTCGTGCTCGTCGCGATCGCGCTCGTCGGCCCGTACCCCGTGCCCGCGGTCGCCGCGATCGTCCTGCTCGGCGTGACGTCGCAGGTGCTGGGGCTGTCCCTGCAGACGCGGCTCATGGACGTGTCGCCCGCGGCGCCCTCGCTCGGCGCGGCCCTCTGCCACTCCGCGCTCAACCTCGGCAACGCGGCGGGCGCCTTCTTCGGCGGCCTCGTCATCGCGGCCGGTCTCGGCTACCTCGCGCCCGCGTGGGTCGGCGCCGGGCTCACCGCGCTCGGGCTCCTCGTCGTCCTGACGGTCGGGAGATCCGCGCCGCCGGCTGTCAGCGCGGGCCCGGGCGCGGGCGCGTCAGCGGCGACGCCGACGGGTGCCGAAGAGCGTGCGCGTGATCTCACGCCCGAGCTGAGTGCCCGCTGACCGCAGGAACGAGTCCAGCGGGTCCGACGACGACCGCGACGACCGGCGGGCCGCCGGACGCTCCCGGGCAGCCTCCCGCTCGCGTCGCGCCGCCTCCTTCT
>NZ_JAAXOY010000754.1 GCF_012396155.1 Cellulomonas septica
GGGGCCCCGGCGGCGCGGTGCGGGTCCTCGCGCTCGTCTCCGTCGTCGTCGCGCTCGTGACGCTCGGCCCGGTCGACGCGGCGCTGCTCGTGCTCGTCGTCGGCGGGGTGGCACTCCCCCCGCTCGGCGGGGTGCCGGCGTGGCTCGACGCGGCGTACGGCGTGGGGCTGCTCGCGTCGGCGTGGGCGGGCGTGCTCGGGCTGTACGAGGCGGTGGCGTGGCTCGACGTCGTCATGCACCTCGTCGTCACCGGGTTGGTCGCGGCCGTGGCGCACCTCCTGCTCGCGGTGCGCACGGGCGCCGTCGTGGACCCGCGGACAGCACGTGCTGGGGGTCGCGGCGGGGCGTCCGTGCTGGTCACCGCGGCTCTCGGGACCACCCTGAGCGTCGCGTGGGAGATCGGCGAGTACCTCGGCCACACGTACCTCGACCCGACGATCTACGTCGCGTACGGCGACACGATCGGCGACATGGTCATGGGCGCCCTGGGGTCGACCGTCGCCGGCGCGGCGCTCGTGCGGGTCGGCGGCAGGGCTCCGGCCCGTCCCGCTCAGCCGACGGGTGCGGCCGGCTCGACGTAGGTCGTCATCACGCAGTTGCCCTGACCCTTGGGCCGGTCGTACGCGAAGCCGAGCTGCTCGTACATCGTGCGCGTCGCGTTGTAGAGGAACGACGCCGACGTCTTCTTCCCGGGCGGCAGGTCGTGCGGGTACGACTCGACGAGCCCGCCCCCCGCGTCGGCGATCAGCGCGAGCGCCCCGCGCACCGCGACCGACGCCATGCCGCTGCGCCGGTGGTCGCGGTCCACGAACAGGCACGTGATCCGGAAGTCCGGTCGGCGCACGGCCTCGCGCTCCCACTGCTTGCGGTGGTGGATGTTCGCGACCTCGTCGACGGGCCCGTACTGCGCCCACGCGACCGCCGCCTCATCGTCGGCGTCGAGGACCAGCGCCGCGTGCGCGCGACCGGCCAGGACGAGCTGCCGCTTGAACTCGCGGTGCCCGACCGCGCGGCGCTCCTCCGTCGGGTCGGGGTACAGGTGGAAGTACGTGCACCAGCACCCGCCCCACACGCCGTTGTGCTTCTCCGCGAGTCCGGCGAACAGGTCCCACGTGTCGGGCCCGAGCGGCACGACGCGGTGCCCGTCGACGTCGATCGCTGCGGCGCTCACCCTCGCGACGGTAGGAGCGCGGCCTCCGGGCGGCAAGACCCGGCTAGCCGAGCGGCCAGGTCTGCAACCGGCCGCACATGCCGTACCGGCGGGGCGCCGGGTCGGGACGCGCCTCGCGCACGCGCGCCGACGCGAGGTGCCCGGACGCACCGCGCACCAGCCCCTCGAGCGCACGGGCGGTGCCGTCGGTCTCGTGCAGCACGGTCCGCGTCCAGCGGTCCTGCCAGTGCGGGACGTACGGGCGGACCAGGCGGGCGGCGGCCTCGTGGAGCGGTCGCAGCGCCTGCGCGGGACCGAGGCGGCGGACGTCGTCGAGCAGCGCGGCGTAGCCCTCGAGCGCCAGGTCGCGGCGACGGCGGGGGCGCGCGTGCTCGGCATCCTGCAGAACG
>NZ_JAAXOY010000755.1 GCF_012396155.1 Cellulomonas septica
GTCGTCGTCCTGCTCCGCGCGCCCCGGGACGGCGGGCGGGCGGCCCACGTCGGACCACGTCAGCGGGGCGAGCGTCACGCTGTCCGCCGGACCCGACGCACCCGGCGGTCGACCCCCCACCCGCGACGACTGGAACGCGACGAGGCTCGAGTGCCCCAGCCGCGCGTACGCGCGACCGGGCAGGCTCGGTGCGATCTCCGCGGCGTCGCCCGACTCGATGACGTCCTGGCTGTCGTTCTTGTCGGTGACCCGCAGGGCGATCCGCAGGTTGGTGTTCGACTTGATCTCGGCGCTCACGACGCCCGCGGGTCGCTGCGTCGCGAGCAGCAGGTGCACGCCGAGCGACCGGCCGCGGCGGGCGATGTCGACCAGGCCGGTGACGAAGTCGGGCAGCTCCGCGACGAGCGCCGCGAACTCGTCGATGACGATCATGAGACGGGGCATCGGCGCGTCGTCGGGGCCGCGGCCCGCGAGGTAGTCCTCGATGTCCTTCGCGCCCGCGCCCGCGAGCTGGTGCTCGCGTCGGCGCAGCTCGGCGGCGAGGCTGTCGAGCGCGCGCCGCGTCAGGTGCTCGTCGAGGTCGGTCACCATCCCGACGGTGTGCGGCAGGCGCTGGCAGTCCTTGAACGCGGCGCCGCCCTTGTAGTCGACGAGCACGAACGTCATCTCGTCCGGACGGTTCGCGACCGCGAGGGACGCGATGAGCGTCTGCAGCAGCTCCGACTTGCCCGAGCCCGTGGTGCCCGCGACGAGCCCGTGCGGGCCGTCGGCGCGCACGTCGACGGTGAACGGCCCGTCGGTCGTCTCGCCGATCACCGCGCGCGTCGTGCGACCCCCGCGCGCCCACACCTGCGCGACCGCCTCGGCGCGCGGCGGGTCCAGGTCGAGCACGTCGAGCAGGCGGGACGACGTCACGAGCGTCGCCGCCAGGTCCTCCGAGCCGATGTCGCGGATCGGGGCGAGCGACCGGCCGAGCCGCTCGAACCAGCCGAGCGGCACGACGTCGGCACGGACGCCGTCGACCGGCTGCCGGCCCGCGACCGACACCGTCGAGCGTGGACCGTCGACGACGACGACCGCCTGGCACTCCTCGGGGAGCTGCCGCTCCTGCTCGTCGACGCAGACGAACATCACGCCGACCGACGGCCCCTCGCGCAGCAGCGTCACGAGCCCCGGGAGCAGCCGGATCCGTCGGGCGCCGTCGAGCACGACGAGGACCGGTGCCCCCACCGGCTCGCTCCGCATCCCGTTCCCCCGCGCGGCCGACCGGCGGCGCTCGACGAGGTCGAGCAGCTCGGCGATCCGCCGGGCGGTCGTCTCCTCGTCGTTGCCGACCGACGCGACCGGGCCCGCGTCCCGGCGGGCGTGGGGCAGCCAGCGCACCCAGCTCCACGCGTCGTCGCCCTGCCCGTCGGTCAGCACGACGACCGACACGTCGGCGGGCGAGTGCGCGGTCACGACCTGCGCGAGCATCCACGCGGCGACGGCGCGACGCTCGTCGGGCGGTCCGGC
>NZ_JAAXOY010000756.1 GCF_012396155.1 Cellulomonas septica
GTGCCGTTCGCGGGGGTCGGCGCCGCTGACGCGCAGGGACGCGACGGGGCGGCCGCGGAGGGTGGCGGCGGCGTTGACCGCTTCTCCGGCGGCGACGCCGGAGAATCCCCAGCGGGTGCCGGTGCCGAGGTTGCCGGGGCCCTGGGCGAGGACGACGAGGTCGGCGCCGACGACGTGGCGTGCGGCGAGGAGGCCGGTGTGGACGGTGACGGCCTCGTGGTCGCCGCCGAACGCCTGTCCGGTGGTGACGCACGCGTCGATCCAGCCGGCGTCGCGCAGGCCGGCGACGGCACGGGAGAACCAGGCGGGGAGGGCGCCGCCGTCGGTCATGACGTAGGCGACGGTGGGTGCGGGGCGTCCGGCGCGAGCGGCGGCGTAGCGGGCGCCGGCGACGACGGCGGGGAGCGCGGAGTGGAGGTCGGCGACGACGACGGGCAGGCCGTCGAGGTCGTCGGCGTCGCGCAGGGTCTCGTGGTGGGGGGACTCCTGGTCGTCGACGCCGAGGACCATGGCCTGGAGCGGGGTGTAGCGGGCCTTGACGAGGTGCCCCGGTCCGGGCGGCGGGTCGGCGGGGAGGTCGCCGCCGGGCGCGGCGACGAGGGCGTAGCCGCCGGTGCCGAGCCCGCGGGCCAGGGCGGAGACGTTGAGCAGGACCCGGTCGCCGACGGCGGGGGAGCCGACGAGGGCGGGGTAGGCGAGCGCACGGACGGTGTCGGGCAGGGCGTCGGTGCCCGGGTGGTCGAGGGCCACCGTGAGCTCCTGTGCGCCCGGCCAGGCCGTCCCGCTCGCGACGACGACACCCGAACGCCACGTGATCACGGCCCCACCGTACCGGGGCGGCTACCGTGGTCCCCGATGCCCCCCGCGATCCCGCCCGCAGAGCGCCTGCTCAACCTCGTCATCGCCCTCGTGAACACGTCCGGCCGCATGACCAAGGAGCAGGTGCGCGCCAGCGTCGCCGGGTACCAGGACGCGCCGTCGGACGACGCGTTCGAGCGGATGTTCGAGCGTGACAAGGACACGTTGCGCGAGCTCGGGATCCCGGTGCTCACGGTGACGGACGCGGGTCACGGTGACGACATCGGGTACCGGATCGACGCCGAGCAGTACGCCCTGGCTCCGCTCGACCTGACGGCGGGGGAGCTGGGTGTCCTCGCGATGGCGGCGCAGCTGTGGCAGGACCAGTCCCTGCGTGCCGACACGTCGCGGGCGCTGACGAAGTTGCGCGCAGTCGGTGCGGCGCCGCAGTCGACGGACCTGGTGGCGGGGCTCGCGCCGCGCGTGCGGTCGGGCGGCGGGGCGATCGGTCCGCTCCTCGACGCGGTGCAGGCGCGGCAGGTCGTGCGGTTCGTGTACCGCGCGGCGAACACGGGCGAGGTGCGTGAGCGGACGGTCGAGCCGTGGAAGCTGCTCGCGCGTCGGGGCGGCTGGCTGCTGGTGGGCCGCGACCGCGAGCGCGACGCTCCCCGCTCGTACCGGCTGAGCCGGGTCGAGGGGACGGTGCGTCTGGTGGGTGCGCCGGGTGCGTTCGCGCCGCCGCCCGCGGACGAGC
>NZ_JAAXOY010000757.1 GCF_012396155.1 Cellulomonas septica
GAACCCGAGCTCCTCGACCGCGCGCGCGACGGCGGCCCGCTTGGCGGGCGACACGTTCGGCTCCCCGTTCACCGCCCGCGACGCCACGGTGCGCGAGACGCCCGCGTGGCGCGCCAGGTCGTCGAGCGTCGGACGACGGCCCACGACCCCTCCTCGTCGACGGTGCCCGGGCTTCCTCCGAGCGGGTACGTCCACGCTAGCGGGCGAGTGCGGCCACACCCGGCAAGGTCGGCGCGCCGCGCACCGGGTCGTCGGGGCGTGGGTCCGAGGTCCCGGTGCCGTCCGTCGGTCACGGCTGCGGGCGCGGACTTCATCGGATCTTGACCGACCGTGAGCGGGACGTGCAGGGGCCGCCGAGACGGTGGTGCCGCGCCGGAAGGACCGGCGCTCGCACGGGAGGACACCTCGATGGTCGCCACCGCACCCACCACCGCCGGCACGACGCGCCCGGCCCCCGACGTCGCGCGCGGACGTGCCCTCCGCACCGGCGTCGTCACGCTCGTCAGCCTGGTCGTCGCCGTCGTCGCGCTCGTGCTGCCGGCGTGGCCGGCGGGCGAGGACATGGGGTCGACGCACTACATGGGGCTGCTCGCGGCGAACCAGCCGTGGAACCTGCTGCTGTTCATGGCGGTCCCCGTGATCCTCGCCGAGACCATCGCGGTCTCGGAGCTCGCGATCCTCTTCCGACGTCCGGTCCCGCCCGTCGTCGCGGCGCTCAACCGGTACGCGGGTCTGGTCGGCGGGTTCTACTTCCTCGGCGTCGTCGTGTACCTGACCAAGCACGCCGTGGTCCCGCTCACGACGTCGGGAGGGTGGCGCGGACCCGCGGACGTGATCGCCGTCGGCTTCTACCTGCTCGGGGTTGTGCCGCTGTACGGCATGACGCTGCTCGAGACGCGGGTCGTCGGCGCGGGCTGGGACGACGAGCACCGCCTCAAGGTCCACGCGACGCTGGTCGGGCTGTTCCTCGTCGTCGCGCACGTCGCGATGATCGCGGGGATGCTCGACCCCGCCGTGCTCGGCTGGCAGCCCACCCACGTCATGGACGACGGGTCGAGCATGGCCGGGATGACGCACTGAGCTCCCGCGCCGGGCTCGCCGGACCTCAGGCGGGCGGCAGGGTCACCGTGAACGTCGCGCCCGCGCCCGGCCCGTCGCTCGCCGCGGTCAGGGTCCCGCCGTGCGCCTGGACCAGCGCCCTGCTGATCGCCAGCCCGATCCCGGACCCGCCGTGACCGCGGTCGCGCGCGGTGTCGACGCGGTAGAAGCGCTCGAGCACGTGCGGCAGGTGCTCGGGCGCGATGCCCTCGCCCGTGTCGGTGACGCGCAGCGATACCTGCCCGTCGGGCTCACGAGCGGCGGCGAGCACGATCCGTCCGCCGGGCGGGGTGTGCCGGACGGCGTTGGTGAGCAGGTTGTCGAGGACCTGCGCCACGCGTGTCCGGTCGACCGCGACCGGCGGCAGGCCGTCCGGCACGTCGAGCCCGATGCGGACGTCCGCCGCGGCCGCGCGCTCGCGGACCGCTCCGGCTGCCGCGTGC